>JBFWPD010000348.1:0-4844 GCA_050250175.1 Vicinamibacterales bacterium | reverse complement strand
GCTGTAGAACGCATCGTCGGCGAGACCAGGCTCGCTGCCGGAGCCGGTCAGCTCCTTGATGTCGATCCCGGGCTCGTTCATCAGACGCGAGGCGAGCGCCATGCCCCCGCCCATGGCGCTGGCCTGATCCCGCCCGCCGGTCCACTGGACGGCGACGTCGATCAGCGGATCGGTACCGGTCGCTCCACGGAGCTCGCAAGCCGTCTCGTTCGAGCTTCTGACCACGTCAACGGCGGTCAGCGGCTGGCCAGCGATCGCTTCGAGCTCGGTTACATCGACGAGTGCGCACGCCTCGCGCGGCATCGTCGCGCCGGCAGGGGCGGCAGGCGTGCTCGAGGCGCTGTCATTCGCCGGAGCTAGGTTGTCTGCCGGGGCTCCGCCGCAGCCTAGGGCAGCAACGGTCGCGCTCGCAAGCAGGCCTGCTCTGATCTGAACAAAAGCCACTGAATCCTCCTCAATGGTTTCGCCCTCAATGGTCTGTGCCGGGAACGTCACCCGATCCTCGCGAGATCTCGGTGAAGGGGCCAGGAGAGCCCGGAGCGCATTATCATGCGTCGACGTGCGTCCGTCTTGTCCCCGGACGCAATGGGCTTGACTTGGTGCGCGTGGCTCGCCGTGCCGGCTCTGCCGTTGCCCGGCGGGACAGCTGCGACGGGAGGACAACCAGTGCCTCGGAAGGTCGCGACAGCTGTCATTCCGCGTCGTACCGTGTTCTCGTCGGATCAGCTTCCCAAGGATCTGAGCGAGCGGCGGCGCCGCAACCTGTGGCGCGACATCTACCGTGCGCTCTACGGTCCGCTCGACGTCCAGTACGCAGGGGACGGCCCGTTCTCTGTTCGTTTCGAGTCCATACAGTGGGGCAGTCTCCGGCTCGTTCGCTGCCAGAGTACCGTCGAACGATTCGTGCGGACGCGCCGTTGCGTCGCGGTGGCGGGCAGCGACAACTTCCACCTGGCCCTGAATCTCGGACGCGTGCCCATGTCCGTTCGCCAGGTGCACCGTGAGGCCAGCTTCGAGCCGGGGGCCCTCGCGCTGCTCTCCGATGCCGAGCCGGGAGAGTTCGTTCCCGGCGCAAGTCGCCAGTGGCTGTTCGTCTCGGTTCCTCGGCAACGGCTGCTGGAACGCGTTCGCGAGGCCGACGACCTCGTTGCGCGGCCGGTCCACTCCCGGCACGCGGCGGTGCGGCACCTGCGTCGGTATCTCGCCCTCGTGCTTGCGCCGGACGGGATCGACGAGGACGTCTTGCTCAACGCTCTCGTCGAATCGACCCTGGTGGACCTCATTGCGCTGGCCTTGAGCGCCAGCCGAGAGAGTGCCGAGTTCGCGCACCAGCGCGGCCTGCGTGCAGCGCGACTGCAGATGACCGTCGGCGCGATCGCGAGCGGCTACACGGATCCGGGCTTCTCAGTGCATGCCGTCGCGTCACAGCTCGGCCTGTCCCCACGCTACGTCCAGGACCTGTTGCACGACACAGGAACGAGCCTGACAGAGCGCGTGCGGGAGCGGCGGCTGCAGAAGGCGCGGGCGATGCTGACGGACCGGTCCTTCGACGGCTGCACGGTTCTCGACGTCGCGCTGGAGAGCGGCTTCAGCGACGTGTCGTACTTCAATCGCGCCTTCCGCCGCCGGTTTGGCATGGCGCCGTCGGACATGCGCCACGGTTTGTTCCGCTTCGTGCGCGGCGAATCCTGAGCGGGCAATGGAGTCGTGCGTGAAAGGTCAAGGCCAGTGCGTCCGAGGACAAGACGACCCGCCCTCCGGCCATCCATCCTGTAGCCTGGCCACGCCTGCAGGGGAGGACCGCCATGCGAGCTGCTGCCAGTGAACCCCCTCGCGCAGGCGGCGCGTCGCCGCGTTTGCGAGAATCCGCCACGCCATGTTTCCATCGTCCAGGTTGAGCAGCGAGACACCTGGCCGCAGTGCTCGAGCACAGGTTGCCTCGCACGAAGGAGCACCATGCGATCTGCGTGCTGGCTGTCGATCGACAAGGTCGTCGTGTGTCTTCTCGCGATCCTCTTCTCGGCGGCGACCGCCGACGCCGAGACGCGCCACGTCAGGAAGTCGGGCAGCGACGCCGGGAACTTCACGTGCGTGCTCCCCACGCCGTGCGCGACCGTCGGCCACGCCGTCGCCATCGCAGACCCGGGCGACACGATTCAGATCGGCAAGGGCAAGTTCGTCGAGATCGGCGAAGTCTTCATCAACAAGGACCTGACGCTCAACGGCACCGGTATCTTCCGCACCCAGGTGGTCGCCTCGTCGTGGGCGCCCTTTCGCCTGTTCCAGATTGGCGTCAATGCCGACGTCCGGATGACCTCCATGCAGATCAGGGAGGGCGAAGCGGACCTGGGCGGCGGCATCCGCAATAACGGGGCGCTCGAGCTCGAGGACGTCTGGATCCGCCGGAACACCGCCAGTCAAGGTGGGGGAATCTACAATGACGGCGCTCTGGTGTTGACGCGCGTCGAGATCGCACTGAACACCAGCGAGGGACTCTTCAACGCGCCGGCGGGAACGGCCATCGTGACCAGCTCGCGTCTGGCCGCCAACGAGACGCTCGGTCTGCGCAACGCGTTGGGCGTGGTGATCATGCGCGACACCCTGGTGGTCGCAAACGGCGCCCGGCTGACGCGCGTGGGCGCCAGCACAGGCGTCGAGAGCAACGGGGGCACGCTCGAGATGGTCAACGTGACGGTGAGCGGCAACTACGGCACCGGCCTCAGGATGTACAACGGCGCGAGCGGCGTTCTGACCCATGTCACCATTGCCGACAACACCTTCGGGCTTGTCGCCGACGAAGCGGCCCAGATCACGCTCTGGAACACGATCATCGCAGCGAACCTCGGAACCGCCGACTGCCTGACTCAAGGCGCCAGTGTGGGGGGCGCGGGCAGTCTCCTGGGCGAGAGCACCTGCCTCAACGGCTTTCCGGATCCCAGCAATATCTTCGAGACCGACCCGAAGCTTGGTCCTCTCGCGCCAAACGGGGCAAGTCTCTGGACGCACGCGCTCAAGCCAGGCAGTCCGGCCATCGATGCCGCGCTTCCCGAGAGGTGCGTGACGCCCGACCAGCGCGGCGTCGCGCGGCCGAAGGACGGAAACGGCGATGGAGTCGCGCAGTGCGACATCGGGGCGTACGAATTCGTGGCGCCTGGAGAGCGCGGCCGCGGCGGACCCGACCGGGGGCGATGACACCCGCGCATCGACCGCGTCAGCCAGTCGCCTGACGTCGGCGCGCCGGTCAGGCCAGTTCTTCAACTCAAGTCCGGCACGTTGCAGATAGCTGCTCTTCTCGAAGCCGGGTGGCGGTTCACGGCCAAGCCCGCGATGGATCGAGCCTGGACGCGAGGTATCCTCTTGAGTAGTCGTCCAATGCCTGGGTCACGAGTATTCCTGCGAACGCTTGTCGATCGGCTTCGGGACCTGTGGACGGGCCTGGTCATGCCGACACGAGGCGGCTGTGTGTGCGATCCCGTCGCATGGGAACGCGATGCGCGTGCCCGCATGACGGAGAACAACGGCGCGGCAGACAGAGCACACAGAGGCACTCCGGTCGACGTGATTTCCGCCGCGAGTCGTCAGTGACACTCTGAGTGTTGGCGGCCGAGCGATCTGGCCGAGACTTCGCAGATGGACACCTCGTCAGTGCCGTCGCAGACTGCGCACTCTGCTCGCTCAACCGTCGTCGCATCGGCGTGGTTCATGGCGGTGGTTGGTGTTACGTTGTCAATCTCGTGCGGTGCTCGGGCAACCTCCGTCGAGTACGAGAGCGACGGCCCCCACACTTTCACCGACACTGAACGCGCCACGATCGAACGCATTGCAGAGACGACGGCCCGTGAGGTGAAGGTGCTTCTGCCGGGCCTGCCTGCTGTCATCGCGATCAGCGTTCGCGCAGGAGAGGATGTGATTCCAGAAACGGGCGAAACGGCATCCGTGTATCCGCCCAACCGGGTGTCATGGGTGGTCGATCCGGCCCGGGAGGGCGGGATAGCAGCCACCGCGACCCGGGAGCTCCGCGGCACGTTGTTCCATGAGCTCCATCACCTGGTGCGCGGAACCGCACTCGCAGGCACTTCGTTGTTGGACCGTGCCGTTACTGAAGGAATGGCCACCGCCTTCGAGCGCGACTTCGCGGGAATGGATCCTCCGTGGGGCAGTTACGAGGACGGCATCGCGACGTGGGCGACCGAGTTCCTTGCGTTGCCGGCCGATGCCTCCCATGAGGACTGGATGGTCCAGCATCCCGACGGCCGCCGATGGATCGGATTCCGAGTCGGAACCTATCTGGTCGATCGCGCGACCGCCGCTTCCGGACGGAGATCGGCCGACCTCGTCATGGCGCCGACAAGCGAGGTACTTGAGCTCGCGTCGAAACCGTGAACGAGGTCCGAACAGAGATCCTGCGGGACGGCGACGTTTGTCATCGCGCTCGGAGGGCCGAGGTACAGGAGCACGTCAAGCTATCGAGAGTCCGAGGGTCGCGGTGAGGAACGGCTGCAGACGTCATGACACCTCTCGGTCTGCATTCCGTCTGACGACAAGGCACGAATCAGTCGAGCGTTGGTCGATCGACCTGTCTTTTCGGCGCCAGCTACCCGAGCACCCACGCTTGAGCGAGAAGTATGATGCCCACGCTAATCAGGACAGCCGCCACGCCAATCGGTTTCACAAAGCGTGAGCGTGCATAGACAACCGCGACAATCCATACCAGGCTGGCGACAATGAGAACGACTCCGCCAAAGCGGTTCATGGCATACCAGTCAGCATCCGAGGCCATCGCTTCCCGCGTCCGTATCCCATAGAACCCGTTGCGAGGAACCAGGTTGAACAGCAGCGGGATC
>JBFWPD010000347.1:0-4845 GCA_050250175.1 Vicinamibacterales bacterium | reverse complement strand
AGCGGATCATCGGCTCGCGTGACGTGTGCCCGTCGCAGCGCCGTCTCGAGTATGGCGACGGTTCCTGCCACGGACAGCAGAACCGCCATCCAGGAGACGACCATGGCACTGTAGACCATGCCGCCCAAAGCGGTGTCCCAGCCACGCAATGTGGCCGCGATGAAGAGTGTGAAGGGCGGATACTGGAATTTTTCGCCGAGCCGCAGCACCAGTTCGGTGTACAGCGGCCGCGACGTGCCCGCGGCGAAGTATTCCTGCTCAATGTAATGGAGCGCATGCGCCATCGGAGCCCAGGAATCGCCGTCACTGACCCGGCTCAGGTAGTAGCCCAGATGCTTGAGACCACTGTCGCCGAGCGACGACGGCGTCACCAGCCAGAGCAGACCGTTGACGACGAGCACAGCGCCGAGCAGGAGTGCGAGTTGGCGCGTGACGCGCTCTGTCGGCAGCAGGCCTTGTCCGTTTCGGGCGCGCAGCAGCCGGGACAGTCCCGTAACCCAGCGCGCTCGCATCGGCTGGTTGCCGTGTGCGGACGCCGCACCTTGGCGAACGGCCAGGACGAGCGCTGCGAGCACCGTCGCACAGCCGAGGAAGGCCGACGACACGAACGTTCGCGCCCACAGGGGTGTCAGCGCTCCGAGATGCGTGGACACGTCAACGACAGGCAGCGCCGACAGCAGAAAGCCTCCGTTGAGCAGCCACCACGGCAACCGACCGGCCGGCATCGACAGCAGACCCGCGAGACCAAGCGCCCACGGCAGCAGCAGCCAGACGAAATAATGCGACCATGCCAGGGGAGTCAGGATGACGGCGACGACCAGAACGAGCGCGAACTCGCTCAGATCGCGCGATGTCGGAGCACTGGCTTTGCCGTCATTCGGCGGCGCCTCAGCCGGATGCGCAAGCAGCCACACCGCGCCCATGATGGCCAGAGCGACGCTCGCGGCGCGCGCGACGTGGACCGCGAGCGTCGGCTCGACGAGAAACCAGCTGTGCAGGTGAGCACTGCCGTTGTCGAGCCGGTACGCGAAAGCCACAAGCGACTGGTTGTTGAATCCGGGCATCACCTTCGCCGCGAACGGAGCGACGCACTCGTGGTACCAGGCCACGTTGATTGCCGGTCCGAAGACCAGGATGGACGCTACGAGTGTGAGACCGCCAGTCGCCGCCATTGCCGCGACGATCCTCCAGCGGCGACGCACGAGGAAATAGACGCCGAGCAATGCCAGCGGTAGCTTCAGGATCGCGCAGAATCCCAGCACGCACCCCATCGTTCGCTCCGCCCCGGCCTGCCACAGCACCACTGCCAGGACCAGAAACAGGAGCATGATGTGCGTGACGTTGCCCTCCCTGAGACTGTTGATCCCGGGGCCATTCAACAAGACTGCGAGCAGCAGGTACGCCCTCTCGCGGTCGGCCAGGCGAAAGCGGCGCACCATCAGGACATAGGCTGCGAGCACCGCGACCAGTCCGATGGTAAAAAACAACCACGCCGCGGCAGTGCGCTCGACCAGAGCGAGCGGGGCAAATAGCCAAGCCAGAACCGGCAGGTTTACGAAGCCTTCGGTGCAGACCGTGTCGAGAGGCCACGTCGGCACGGCGCCCCTGGCAACGACCCGCGACCCGGCGTCGTAGTATGCGACCAGGAAATCGGAAAACAGCGGCGGCGCGGGCTCGGAAATACTCCAAATGCCGTAGCCGCCCGTCAGCCCGAGCGCAATGGCGAGAAGGGTCCATGGCGCCGCGACAATGCCGTCCTTCGAGATCCGATGCGCCGCCATCTCAAGCCCCTCGGACCGTCACGCTGCCTACGCCGTGAAGGTTGCGAAAGGCATCCTCGTCACGCCTCCCACGCACGTGTCGGCGACGACTTCGTCAGCGCCACCAGTACGACCCACGCGGAACCCATCTCGGACCTGGCATATAGCCGGGCCCGCGATACGGCACGTCGGCCTGCGAAGGAGGGCCGCCACAGGGCCGCCCCGTACCGGCCGGAACGACCTGGACGGGAACCTCGAAACCGCCTTCCCCGTCGAACTCCAGGAACAGATTGAACGTGCCCCCGACGACCAGAGGCTCGCCGAGCCCGGTCAACAGCACGTGGTAGCCACCGGGGACGAGGCGAACGGTCCTGCCGGCGGGAATACCGATCAGCGGCACACTCTCCCGGCGCAGGACGCCGCCCGCGCGCCGGAAGAGGCTGAGCTGAGCGTCATTCGCGAGTTCCGTGCGCGCACCGGTGAGATTGCGTGAGGCGGTGCGATCGACGCGGACATCGAAATAGACCGCAGCAATTTCGACACCCTCGCGCGTTTCCTGCGCCCACGGACAAATAACGGTAATCCCGTTTTCCGTCGTCGATTGCGCGAACGTCGGCATCACGGACAGGAACAGCCCGATGGCTGCCAATGCGAGCTTGGATTTCACGGCTCACCTCACTGACTGCGGGGGTGGTGTCATTTGCACGCCCCCCCTGAAAATATATCCATGCTGCCTCAGCGAGTCTCTTTATCTTTGACTCACATCAACGAGGCGGTGCTTCATTTCCTGGTTTTTTGGGGGCCGTGCTTTTCAAGGCCTGCTTCCGGCGCTGCCTGGAAGCAGGCATCGAAGATGCGAGAGTGGCGTCTTGGAGTAGCGACATGGATGGCGGCGAACTTATGGGACGGGCAAGGCCGGAGCCTCCGCTCCCGCGTCCCATGGGGCCGCAGGACGAGCCGACGCCGCAGACCTCGACACGACACGCGCCGGTGCTGCCGGCCCTCATCGAAGGCATGCGGCCGCAGCACTGGCTGAAGAACCTCCTGGTCGTAGTGCCACTGGCGCTCTCGGACACTCTCATCGACCTCCAGCGTCTCGCCGATGTCGCCGTGGCGTTCGTCGCACTGTGCGTGGTGACCGGTGCGACCTATCTGATCAACGACATCGTTGACCTGCCCGATGACCGCCGCCACTGGTCGAAGCGCCGGCGACCGATCGCCTCCGGACGCTTGTCGCTCACCGCCGCCCTGGTGGCGATCCCGCCGCTCCTGCTCGCCGGCCTGACGCTGGCATTCTCCGTCTCGGCAACCACGCTTGGACTTGTGGCGCTCTACGTCGTCTGCACGCTCGCCTATTCGTTCCGCCTGAAAAGGCTGGCTCACATCGACGTTCTGGTATTGGCGGGACTGTTCACCGACCGCGTCGCCATCGGCATTGCTGCCGCCGCAACGCCACCTTCGTCGTGGCTGCTCGTGCTGGCGGTCCTGCTATTCGCGTCGCTCGCCTATGCAAAGCGCTATGCCGAACTCAGGCGCGCCGAGCAGCATGGTCTTTCAATTCTTGGCGGGCGCGGATACCAGGTCACGGACGCCCCCATTGTGCTTGCCTCTGGCCTGGCATCGGCCATGGGAGCGGTGCTCGTCTTCATACTCTACATCATCGAGGACGTGCTCAACGGCCACGCCTATCACAACAAGCTGGGGCTCTGGCTGCTGCCCCTCCTGCTCTATCTGCTCGTGTCGCGCATCTGGCTCAAGGCCCATCGCTCCGAGATGGGCGACGACCCGGTTGAATTCGTGACGAAGGATCGTGCGAGCCTCGTCATGCTGGCGCTGATTGCTGCCGGCTGGGCGCTCTCCTGGCTCGGACCGGTGTTCTGACAGCCAGCCAACCTGCGTGCTCGACGGACGAGGGCGGGCACTCAGGTCGAAGCCACCTGCCCGCGTCCCTTCGTTGCCGGGCGTGGCTCCAACGGAGCCCGCGCGCCGACGACAGTGCAGTGCGATGTCCGCCTTCGCCGGCACGAGCCCATCCGTGCACGATCGCCAGACCCATGTCGTGATCGATGCCGCGAGTTGACAGCACGGACGAGACGACTTCAGCGCACCGTTGATGTCAGTCAACCCGGGCAGGAGCTGCGACGAGTATTGATAGCAACAAAGGGGATTGAAGCGTGAAAGCGATGGTGCTTGAGACGGCCGGCCATCCCCTCAGGCTGACTGAGCGGGCGACGCCGCATCCCGGTCCCTGCCAGGTTCTCGTCGAGGTCGCCGCGTGCGCGGTCTGCCGTACCGACCTCCATGTGATCGACGGCGATCTACCCCACCCGAAGCTTCCCCTCATTCCGGGACACGAGATCGTCGGGCGCGTGGTGCGCGTAGGCGATGGCGATGTCCGATTTGCCGTGGGGGATCGGGTTGGGATCCCCTGGCTCGGGCGCACATGCGGGATATGCGATTTCTGCCGGTCAGGGCGTGAGAACCTCTGCGATGCGCCGGGCTTCACCGGGTATCACATCGACGGTGGGTACGCGACGCACGCGATTGCGGACGCACGCTACTGCTTTCGGATTCCAGCGAGCTACGATGATGCTCACGCCGCGCCTCTGCTGTGCGCGGGGCTGATTGGGTATCGCTCCTTGAAGGCAGCGGGGCCGGGCAGCCGTCTGGCCATCTTCGGTTTCGGGGCCGCCGCGCATATCGTCGCCCAGATCGCACGCCATGAGGGGCGGCGGATCTTCGCCTTCACCCGTCCAGGTGATGTCCAGGCCCAGGAGTTCGCCCGCTCGCTCGGATGCGAATGGGCCGGCGGCTCAATTGAGGCCCCACCTAAGCCATTCGATGCTGCGATCATCTTTGCGCCGGTCGGCGATCTGGTGCCGGTCGCGCTTAGTCACCTTGTCAAGGGTGGCACGCTCGTCCTCGGTGGGATCCACATGAGCCGGATTCCGTCCATGCCCTACGAGATCCTTTGGGGCGAGCGGGTCATTCGCTCCGTCGCCAATCTCACGCGCCGGGATGGCGAGGAGTTCATGGATCTCGCAGGTCGCGTCCCGTTCGACATCACGGTGGAGCCGCATCCGCT
>JBFWPD010000346.1:0-4856 GCA_050250175.1 Vicinamibacterales bacterium | reverse complement strand
CAGATGACGGAAGCAATCGCGCGGATCATGTGGCCGGCGGAGGAAGTCTGAGGCAGGGGAGGTCTGATGGACTGGCGTCGATGGTTCGCGCGATTTTCGATGCGGGCGCACGATCGAGAGCTGGAACGGGAGATCAGCGACCACCTCGAATTGGAAGTTGAGGAACGGCAAGCGGCGGGCCTCTCACACGACCAGGCGCGAAGAGCGGCGTTCCGCGCCTTCGGAAGCCGCGCACTGGTGCTCGAGGAAGTCCGAGGTCGAGCCTGGCTGACCGGTCTGGCACACGACGTTCGGTACGCCGTCCGATCGCTGCGCCGGACGCCGGGCTTTGCCGTGGCAGCGATTCTCACTCTGGCCCTGGGCATCGGCGCGAATACTGCGATCTTCAGCGTCATCCGTGCGGTTCTCCTCAGACCGCTTCCCTATGCCGACGCCGATCGTCTTGTACGACTGAGCGAACAGTGGCCCAACTTCAGCGGTCCAAGACCGGTGTCTATGCGGAATTACCTCGACTGGGCCGCGCAGAACACCGCGTTCGAGCAGATGGTTGCGGTGTCCTGGGGAGACGTCACGGTTGGCGACGGTGCACAGCCTGTCTATGTCACGGGGTCGCTCGTATCGCCGGCCTACTTTGACGTATTCGGATTGCGGGCGGCGCTCGGGCGCACCTTCGCGGCCAACGACGGCGAGCCAGCCTCCGAACGCGTCGTCGTTATCAGTCATCGTTTGTGGGTGTCGCAATTTGGGGCGGACCCGGCAGTCCTTGGACGGGCGGTACGTCTCGACCGTCAGATCCACACGATCGTCGGCGTGATGCCGCCCCAAACGGGCCTGGAGTTCTTCGAGATACAACTCTGGAGACCACTGACGTTTGACGTGCTCCCACCGCGGGGGGGCCGCCAGTTGCGGTACGCCGTGGCCAAGCTGAAGAACGGCGTCACACACGCGCAGGCACGTGCGGAGATGACGGCGATCGCAGATCGCCTGGCCCGTGAGTATCCGGAATCGAACAAGGGGTATGGGATCGTCGTGGAGCCTTATCCCCGGCCGATTGGTCTGAACGTTGAACCGTCTCTGTACGTTCTGTTCGCGGCGGCGGTCGTCGTGCTGCTGATCGCGTGCGCGAACCTCGCGAATCTCGCACTCGTCCGAGGAGGCGCCAGAGCGCGGGAGGTGGCAATCCGAACCGCACTCGGTGCGAGCCGCGCCCGGCTTATTCGGCAGTTCTTGACCGAGCACTTATTGATCGCCGCTGGCGGCGTTGTCGGCGGGGTCGGCCTGGGCTACGTCCTGCTTCACACGATGATGCGCCTCATCCCAACCTCCGGTCTTCGCGCCACCTTCCCGCCCGATACGACGGTGGTGATGGACGCCCCGGTGTGGTTGTTTGCGCTCGGTGTGTGTCTGATGAGCGGGATCGCGTTCGGTCTGGCGCCGGCCGTCGCGGCCACGAGTGTATCGCTCACCGATGCTATCAAGACGGAGGGAGGCCCAGGGATCAGCGCGGGTCGCGGGCAACGAAGGGTCCGTCAGGTCGTCGCGGCGGCGGAAGTCGCATTGGCGTTCGTGCTGCTCACCGCCGCCATCCTGCTCATTCGAAGCTTCGATACCCTGACGGACCGCGTGGCGAGCGGATACGAGTCGACCAACGTCTTGACCGCAGGGCTGCCAACCGCGCCAACTCGATTCGAATCCGGCGAGGCGCTCAACGCATATCTCGATGAAATCGCCCGTCGCATTCACGCCCTGCCAGGAATCCGTGACGTGGCGTTCGCCGATGCGCTGCCAACGCAAGGGACACCGTACGGCGCACGGTTCCAGCTTGCGGATCAACCACTCATCGACCAGCTCAGCCGGCCCAACGCTGGCTTCAAGGTGGTTAGCCCATCGTATTTTCGCGCTGTCGGTCTTCGGCTGGTGGCCGGCCGGGCGCTCGGCGACAACGATCGGCAGGGGTCGCCGTTGGTCGTCGTCATCAACGAGAGTCTCGCGCGCGCTGCATTCCAGGGAATGGATCCAGTCGGCCAACGCATCCTCTTGCGGCGCTTCCCGATTCAAAGCGGCGCAACGGTGAGCGGTCCAGGCCGCCAAACGGTCGTCAGCTTCGATCTGGTGTGGACGATCGTCGGAGTCGTCGCCGACGAGAGTGTGTCGCCCTTTGCTCGCGCCTTCGAACCTGCAATGTACGCAACCCGCGAGCAATACCCGCGAAGCAACCTGGCGCTCGTCGTGCGTACCACGCGGGATCCGGAGACCGTGCAGGACTCGGTCCGCAGAACAGTCGCCGCGTTTGACCATGATCAAGCGTTATCGGATCTCAAGACGCTCGATCTCCTGAAAGCCGAAGATGTGGCGCCTGACCGGCTGCGATCGATTCTTCTCGGTGCGTTCGCAGTAGTGGCTCTCGGCCTGGCCGCGATCGGTGTCTATGGTGTGATGGCGTACGCGGTCGCGCTGCGCACGCGCGAGATCGGGATTCGTGCCGCGCTGGGGGCGAGCAAGGCAAATCTTCTCGCGCTCGTGGTGCGCCAGGGAATGAGTATCGTGGTGTTAGGGCTCGGCACGGGTTTCGCCACAGCCCTCGTCGTGACGCGCCTCCTAGAAGATTTCTTGTATGGCGTGGGAGCCTGGGACCCTGTAACGATGGCGGCGGCGGCGTGCCTACTCACCGCCCTGGTCTTGATGGCGTGCTATTTTCCGGCACGCCGTGCGTCGTGGCTCGACCCGTTAGTGGCGCTGCGCGCCGAATGAACGTCAACTGGGCCCGACCAGGGATGTGCACGAAGAACTGTCCGGTGAACACCTTGCTCGGTTGAGAATGAGTTGTCGCCAAGTGGCGTCAAAACGAAACCGCGTAGCCGAGAGGGCCGATAAGACACTGGACCAGAGGGGCAGGTCACCGCGACTCGAAATCAGAGGGGTGGATCAGGTGGCCGCGCGAAGCGACAACTCGAAGCGTAGCCCCTCTGCTTTCTGGAGGTGCTGAATGACCTCGAGGAGATTACGTGCCTGCGGATTGCCGTGTGGACCGAGCATTCGCATGAGGCTCTTCGCAGGCCGTGTGGTCCGGCGACTCAACTCCTCGAAGCCGATCGTCGCGTTGACGTAATCACGAAGGATCGCCTTTCCCGTATCCAAATCCCCGGCGAGGAGGGATTCGACGCCCCCCGCAGCAGTTCCTTCCGGTACTTCCGATCCGCTTGAAGGCGTGCCTGCACCGTTTCCTTGAACTCCCGGGTCAGGGGCACTTCATTTCTCCTGCGTTCTGTGCTTCTTATCGTCAGCCCATCGCTGCTGGGCGATCGCAATGTCACGGCGCTGGCGTTCTTCGTCCCGCCACCGACCAGCGTCGCCGTCCTTGACGAAGCAGACGCTATATCCAGGCCCGTAATCGACGCGCCGAATCTGGAAAGACGACGGAAGGACCTCCTGGCCGGATTCCTAATCCGCCGGCAGACGACGTGGCGGATGGCGGGCGAGGACGACTTCACCGTGGTCCGGGAGGTTCGCGATAAGCCATCTCTTGTGTTTCCTATTCGGGATCATCACGACTTGGGTACATTCACCACCCGCGCGATTTCAAACGCAATGGAGATGCGCGCGTACGCGTCAAGGTCAATGGCCTCTTCGCGCCTCTCAATGTTCATGGCCAAAGAGTCCGAGCGGATCGCGCCCGGGTGACTATTGTCCCGGCGTTAGAGGTGATTGAGGCGTGCCTTGACCATGGAAGGTGTCTAGAGAAATAGCTCCATCAATACTTCATCGTCCTCAACGCCGTCGATTACGACTTGCCGTGCCAATCGACCGCAGTGTTGGAAGCCCAGGTGCCCGTAGAACGCTTGGGCCTGGACGTTCGAACGTCGCACGTAGATAACAAGCTTCCGATAGCGCGCGTCATGGGCGAAGGGCAGGGTCGCGTTCCACAGCTGACGGGCGAGCCCGCGCCCCCTCCACTCAGGTAAGAGGAACGTGCCGATTTGACCAACATGAGCCATTGAGTCGAGAATCGCGGACCATCGGTCGAGAGTCTGAAGCCCAACGATGCCTTGCGCACCATCGACGGCTACGTGGATTGCCTCACGAGGCGAGAGGGCTTCCAGATAACGCCGCTCATCCTCGACTGTCCAGACTCGGTCAATAGCGGAATGAATTCGCTCCGCAGCGACCACACGGAGCGCAGCGACGATTCCTGCGGCGTCTTCGGGGACGGCCCGGCGAACTGATGGAAGTGAGCTCACTCTTCGCGTGCCGCGCCTGGTTGGGCAGCGTCGATCCTTGTTAGCGGATTGCAGTCAGAGTGGCTTCGCGCAGCGCCGGAATTGCTCCGCAAATACGTCTTTGGGGGGCTTCAGTCGGTTCCCCACGGCAGCGGCCGCTCTGGCGCGGTGTCATCGAGATATCGTGGGACGACGTGCATGTGGAGATGAGGCGTGACGTTGCCCAGGCGCATGTAGTTCGTGTGGCAAGGGTTGAAACCGCTCTCAATCATGTGTCCAACATTGCTGAACGTCTTTCCAGTATGCCGCAAGTTCCTCAGTCGAAAGCTCAGTAAGAGAAGTGGAACCGTCTCACGCGTGAAGCCGATGGCGCGATGAGATTCAGCGGCCGTTCGCAAGGCAGGTTCGAATCCCCGCCACGTCGCCAGCAGAAGAGGGGCCGGCAGATCCACGGCGCCGGACCGTCGCCAGGCGATTTCGCTCATAGACGTTCCGGAGCCGTTCTCGCGACGGCAAGGAACACCCGGCGCGTCCGATCGGCCTCGAACGTCGGCGACATGACCTGAATGAGCACGTCGCCCTTGAGGACCCAGGATGGCAGCAGATTGCGGTAGAACGCATCGTCGGCGAGACCAGGCT
>JBFWPD010000345.1:0-4857 GCA_050250175.1 Vicinamibacterales bacterium | reverse complement strand
CCCGCATCGCCGGCTGCAGGCTGGATCCAGATGTCCTGGTAAGGGCCTTCGCGCAGCAGGCGGCCGTTCGCGACGCAGTTCAGCGCCACCCCTCCGGCCAGGGCCAGATTTCTCGCGCCCGTCTCGCGATGCAGTTCGCGCGCGATCGAGAGCACTGCCTCTTCAGTTACGGCCTGGATGCTTGCCGCAAGATCCATGTGCCGCTGCTCGAGCGTCGATTCCGGCGCCCGAGGCGGACCGCCGAACAGATCGTGAAACGCCGCGCTCGTCATCGTCAGCCCCTGGCAGTAGTTGAAGTACTTCATGTCGAGCCAGAAGCCGCCGTCCGCCTTGAGATCGATCAGGTGCTGAAGAATCCTGTCCCTGTAGACTGGCCGTCCGTACGGGGCGAGTCCCATCAGCTTGTACTCGCCGCTGTTCACCTTGAAGCCGCAGTAGTAGGTGAACGCGGAGTACAGGAGCCCCAGTGAATGGGGAAACCGGATCTCGCGCGTCAGCTCAATGTGATTGCCGCGGCCCAAGCCGAGAGCCGTGGTCGTCCATTCGCCCACGCCGTCGAGCGTGAGAATCGCGGCCTCGTCGAACGGACTGGGAAAGAACGCGCTGGCTGCGTGGCTCTCGTGGTGGCCGGTGAACACGAGCGGCGCGTTCGTCGCGTCGCCCAGGCTTCTGCGGATGACGTGAGGCAGCCGCGTCTTCTCCTTCAACCAGACGGGCAGAGCCGTACGAAAACTCGAGAAGCCCGCCGGTGCGTATGCCACGTAGGTTTCGAGCAGCCGCTCGAACTTCCGGAATGGCTTTTCGTAGAAGACGACGTAGCTCACGTCGCCGAGGGTGCAGCCCGCCTCGCCGAGACAGTACTCGACCGCTCGCGCCGGAAAGCTGGCATCGTGCTTCCTGCGTGTGAACCTTTCTTCCTGTGCGGCGGCGACGATCTCGCCGTCCACGACCACACACGCTGCGCTGTCGTGATAGAAGGCCGAAAGGCCGAGGATGGTGGTCACTACGTCAATCTGGTCATCTGGTCAGTTGATCATCGAATCATTGGACTGGACTAGGCGTTGGACCGGACGCTTTGCGCGAATGATCAGACGGCCAAATGACTAGATGACCAAATGACTGGATGACCAGATGTTGCTTCTCTATAGCTCTCCGCAGATCGCGTCCGCCATGTCCTGCGTTTTTGCCTTGCCGCCAAGATCAGGCGTCCTGACTTTGCCGGAGGCGACGACGCGTTCGATTGCGCCGAGGATGCGATCGTGCAAGTCGCCATGACCGAGATGGTCGAGCATCATTGCGCCCGCCCAGACGGATCCGATGGGATTCGCGATGCCCTGCCCCGCGATGTCCGGCGCCGAACCATGAATCGGCTCGAACATCGACGGATACTCGCGTTCGGGGTTGATGTTTGCGCCTGGCGCAATGCCAAGGCTGCCCGAGATGGCGGAACCGATGTCGGTGAGGATGTCGCCGAACAGGTTCGACGCCACGATCACGTCGATCGTCTGCGGGTGCGAGATCATTCGCGCAGCCAGAGCGTCCACGTGATACTTGCGCGCCGTGACCGACGGATAAGCGGCGCCGACGGTGTCTGCCACCTCGTCCCACAGCACCATCGAATGCCGGAGGGCATTCGACTTCGTCGCGCTCGCGAGAATCCTGCGCGGGCGCCTGGCGGCGAGCTCGAATCCGTAGCGCAGGATGCGCTCGATCCCATGCCGGGTGAAGAGACCTGTCTGCTCGGCGACCTCGTGCTGCGTTCCAACGTGGATTCGCCCGCCGAGACCCGCATACTCGCCCTCGGAGTTCTCGCGGACGCAGACCATGTTGATGTCCGCGGGTCCGCGGTTCGCGAGCGGTGACGTCAGGCCCGGGAGCAGCCGCATGGGCCGCAGATTGACGTACTGCTGGAAGCGCTGGCGCAGCGGGAGGAGAAGGTCCCAGACTGCCACGTGATCCGCGACGCGAGGGTCGCCGATCGCTCCGAGATAGATGGCGTCGAAACGGGCCAGCCGCTCGAAGCCGTCCTCATCCATCATGCGGCCGTGACTGAGGTAGTAGTCGCAACCCCACGGCAGCTCCGTGAACTCGAGCGAGAGCCCGGTGCCCTTCGCCGCCGCCTCGATTGCCGCAAGGCCGGCTGGAATCACCTCGCGACCGATACCGTCACCCGCAATTACCGCGATCTTGTGTGTGCGTGAATGTGCCATGTCCCTCGTCTGCTTGTAGCCCAGGCTCAAGGCTGGGGCAGATATTCTCTTACACATCCGCTCCGGCTGAGTCGATCCACGCATGCTAGACTCCGCCTGCGGCCGTCTCCGGCCCCGGCGACGCTGCACAGGCCGCCAGATCACCCGCCATTACGAATGAGTGGGCCGCCACGCGCCACAGGATTACGGATCCCCTCTTTGCTGCTGGCATGCGGCATGGCGGCGGGGTGCGCCGGCGATGCTGCGCGGTCCTTCGCACCTGTTCCTCTCTCGGATCTCCCTCCAATCGACATCGACGCTGTCGTCGCCCACACCAGAGAACTGGCCTCCGATCGCTATGAAGGGAGGGCGCCAGGCGGCGCCGGCGAGGATCTGACGGTGGCCTATCTCGAGGGCCAGTTTCGCGGGATGGGCCTGGCGCCGGGAGCTCCCGACGGCACTTTCATCCAGCGTGTGCCGCTCGTAGGGATCACTGCCACGCCTGCCCCGCTCGTCGTCGGAGGCGCCGGCGAGCCGGTGAGTTTCGCCTGGCGCACCGACGTGGTGGCGGCGACACGACGCGTTGCTGAGAGCGTCGCAGTGGCGGACTCCGAGATCATCTTCGTGGGCTACGGCACCGTAGCGCCCGAGTTCGGATGGGACGACTACAAAGGCGTTGATGTTGCCGGCAAGACCCTGGTGATGCTCGTCAACGACCCGCCTGTGCGGAGCATGTCGTCGTCGTCCGGGCTCGATCCCCGGATGTTCGGCGGCAACGCGATGACGTACTACGGCCGCTGGACCTACAAGTACGAGATCGGAGCGGCGAAGGGCGCCGCGGGGGTTCTGCTCATTCACGAAACCGAGGCAGCCGGATACCCCTTCGACGTCGTGCAGAACAGCTGGACCGGAGAGCAGTTCGACCTTGCCGGGACGGATCAGCACGCTGGACGCGTGGCAATCGAGGGTTGGCTGAGTCTCGATGCCGGCCGCCGCATGCTGACCCTCGCCGGCCAGGATCTCGATGCGCTTCGCCGCGCAGCAGCCTCACCCGACTTCAAGCCGGTACCCCTCGGCCTGCGCGCGAACATGACTCTCGAGAACAAGTTGAGAACCATCGACTCTCGAAATGTCATCGCACGCCTCGATGGCAGCGATCCCTCGCTGAAAGACGAGGCCGTCGTCTACATGGCTCATTGGGATCACCTGGGTGTCGGCGAGCCGTTTGAAGGCGACGCCATCTACAACGGCGCCCGCGACAATGCGGTCGGTACGGCTGGCATGCTGGAGATCGCACGGAGCTTCCTGCGACTGGAGCCGGCGCCGCGGCGGTCGATTCTGTTCGCCGCCGTCACCGCAGAAGAACAGGGACTGCTCGGATCGCGTCACTACACGACTGAACCGAGCGTGCCGATGGCGAAGACCGCGGCCGTGATCAACATCGACACGCTGAACGTCCACGGCAGAACGTCCGATCTGACCCTCATCGGTCATGGGGCCTCCGACCTCGATCGATACGTGCAGGATGCACTGCGGGAGCAGGGACGAACGGCCATCCCCGATCCGAACCCGGAAGCGGGGTCGTTCTATCGATCCGATCACTTCAGCTTCGCGAGACAAGGAGTCCCTGCGCTCTTCCCGGACAAGGGGCTGACTTACGTCGGCCGGCCCGAGGACTTCGGCGTCCGCATGCGTCAGGAGTATGTGAAGAACTTCTACCACCGTCCGGACGATGAGCTGACCGCCGACTGGGATATGAGCGGAGCCGCGGAGGATCTTCTCGTGTTCCTTGCCGTCGGTTACCGCGTTGCACAGACGACGGCGCTACCTGAATGGGCGCCGGACAACGAGTTCAGTGCGATTCGCGAGGCGTCGCTCGCAGCAGATAGACGACCCAGATGAGGTGATAGGCGTGCCAGAATGCCGAACGCGAGCCCGATACCCCGTATTGGCAAGCAGCGTCAGGTCGTTTCTCGTTCCTGGCGTCGGCATGCGATCATCTCCACGAGGACTTCATGATGCGAGAAGCTGCTGCTGCGATTCTGGCGGCCGCCGTCCTGGGCATCGCTGCCGCCCCACCCGTGCAGACAACCGCCGACCCTGAACACGCTGTCCAGGTCGAAGCCTTCCGCGCGCGGCACGAGCGCGACTATACGCGCGAGTATGTGCCACTTGCGGGACTCTTCTTCCTAAAGGACGGATCCAACACTGTTGGGAGCGCTCCCGGCAGCGACGTGCTCCTGCCCGATCGCGCACCGGCGAATGTGGGCCGCATCGTGTACGCGAACGGCGTCGCCCGATTCGAACCCGCGCCTGGTGGAGCCGCGATGCACGCCGGACGTCCGGTGACGACGGCCATGGTGCTTCGGCCTGCTGAGGGATCGCAGGGGGCAGACGAGCTGACGATTGGCGACATCTCGTTCTGGGTGCACTTGAGCGGCGAGCGGCGAGCCATCAGGTTGCGCGATCCGCAGGGGGAACTGGCACGGACGTTCGCGGGGTATCACTGGTTCCCCATCGACTCGAAGTATCGCGTTGTCGGGCGTTTCATTCCCGACGCGGCGGCGAGGGAAGTCGCCGTGGCCAGCCTGACCGGCGACGATCAGGTTTATGTAACCGAGGGTCTCGTCGAGTTCACTCTCGACGGTCAGACGATTCGCATGCGGCC
>JBFWPD010000344.1:0-4857 GCA_050250175.1 Vicinamibacterales bacterium | reverse complement strand
GCCGCGTGCACTTCCACGCGGGCGCGCGCCGAGACCTCGAAGAAAGTCGGTGGAACCGAGGTCCGTGCGATCAGCCGAACGTCTGGCTGGCGCGCGGCGATGGCGTGCATGACCTCGAGATCGCGCGACGCATGACCGAACCCGTGGCCCGAGATGTAAAAGACGATCGTCAAGCTTCGGTCGCTGCCGGCGCCGGCAGCGCGACCGCGAGCGCTTCCTCGAGTGTGCTGACGGGGACGAACGTCATGCCGTCCTTGACCTCCGCCGGCAGCTCGGCGAGATCGGGAGCGTTGCGCGCCGGCAGGATGAACGTCTTGATCCCGTAGCGCCTCGCGGCGAGCGCCTTCTCGCGAATCCCGCCGACAGGGAGCACGAGTCCGCTCAGGGTGATCTCGCCCGTCATCGCGACATCCTCGCGAATCAGCTGTCCGCGAAGCGCCGAGACGATTGCGGTGGCCATCGTGACGCCCGCCGAGGGGCCATCCTTGGGAATCGCTCCGGCCGGCACATGCACATGCAGATCGTTGTCGTCGAGGAACGCCGGGGTGACGCCGAGCTGTGTGGCGGCCGCACGGATGTGACTGACGGCCGCGCGCGCGGACTCCTGCATGACGCTGCCGAGCTGGCCGGTGAGGATCAACTCGTGACGGCCCGACGGCAGAAGGCTCGCCTCGATAAAAAGGACGTCTCCGCCTGTCTCGGTCCAGGCGACGCCTGTCGCCACGCCCGGCCGCGACACCCTGAAGGGCACTTCGCCGTGGATGCGTGGCGGCCCGAGATACTCGGGGATGTCTTCCGCCTTGACGATGCGCGCCGTACGGGCGGGAGGGGGCGATGCCGGATCCGTGCGGGCTTCGTCCGATTCGGTTGCGATTCTCGCGGCGACTTTGCGCGCGACTGCGCCAATCTGCCGCTCCACGCTGCGGACACCAGCCTCGCGTGTGTATTCAGCGATCATCCGGCGGATCGCGCCGTCCTCGATCACGACGTCGGCCGCAGTGAGCCCGTGCTCCTCGAGCTGCCTCGGCACCAGATACTGCCGCGCGATGTGCAGCTTCTCTTCTTCGCTGTACCCGGCCAGCTGGATGATCTCCATCCGATCGAGCAGCGCCGGGTGGATCGTTCCGAGCTGGTTGGACGTGGCGATGAACAGCACGCGCGAGAGATCGACGTTGATCTCGAGGTAGTGATCCCGGAACGAATGGTTCTGGGCAGGGTCGAGGACCTCGAGCAGCGCCGCGGCAGGATCGCCCTGGAACCCGGCGCTGACCTTGTCGATCTCGTCGAGCATGAACACCGGGTTCATCGCGCCGGCCTGCTTCATCGCCTGGACGATGCGCCCGGGGATCGCGCCGATGTACGTCCGCCGGTGTCCGCGAATCTCCGCTTCGTCCCTGACCCCGCCGAGAGAGATCCGGACGAACTTCCGGTTCATCGCGCGCGCGATCGACTGTCCCAGCGACGTCTTGCCCACGCCGGGTGGTCCGACGAAACAGAGGATCGGTCCGCGAATGACCCCGCGCGCGTCCTTGACGCCTTCCCGCTCCTTCAATCCCGCCTTGAGCTTCTGGACGGCCAGGTACTCGACGATGCGATCCTTGACCTTGTCGAGATCGTAGTGATCCTCGTCGAGGACCTGCCGTGCCGCCTTGGGATCGAGACGGTCGTCGGTGACGGTGCTCCAGGGAAGATCGAGAATCCAGTCGATGTAGGTCCGGAGCATCTGGTACTCGGGCGAGACCGGTGTCATTCGCTCCAGACGCTCGACCTCCCGGTTGGCCACGGCGGCAACAGCCTCCGGCAGGTTCGCCGCGGCAAGACGATCGCGCAGGTCCTTCAGTTCCGGCTTTTCGCCCTCTCCAAGCTCGTCCTGAATCGCCTTCATCTGCTGCCTGAGGAAGTACTGACGCTGCGCGTCGGTCATCTCCTGCTGGGCAGCCGTCTCAATCTTTCCCTTGAGCTCGAGCAGGGAGATCTCGCGATTGAGGGCCGTCGCGACCGCCTGCAGCTTCGTCACGAGGTTCTCCTGCTCGAGAATCTCCTGCTTCTCCGTGGCCCTCATGTCCAGCAGGCTGGTCAGGACGTAGGCGAGCCGCAGCGGGTCTTCGATGCCGGCAACGAGCGTCCGCAGCTCCTGTGAGAGGCCGCTCGACAGCTCGAGCGCGCGATCGACGAGCTCGCGCAATCGCCGCACGTACGCGTCAACCTCGAGCCCGCGCTCGAGCGGCTCGGGCTTTGGGCTGACCGTCGCGCGCAAGCCGATGCCGGAGCGCGTGATCGCCGATGCTTCGGCTCGCGTCAGGCCCTCGACGATCACGTGGATCGTGCCGCCTGGCGCCTTCGCCATCTGCCGGACCGCGACGATCGTGCCGGTCGTCTTCAGGTCGCCCGGCTCGGCCTCGTCACGGTCGCTCGTCTGCAGCGAGACGAACAGCTGGCGGTCGCCGGCCAGCGCGCGATTCACCGATTCGACAGACGACGGCCTGGCGATGGCGAGCGGCTGAAGCGTGAGCGGAAAGACAACGGTATCGCGCAGAGCCAGCGCGGGGAGCTCGCTCGGGTACGAACGTGCGGGTTCGGACGCCATGTGCCAAAGAATAGTATGAACGCGGTTCGAACCTAGTACAGGTAGGGCAGCACTCGCCAGCGGACCTGCGCCCTGTAGCGGCGGTATTCCTCACCAAACGCCTGCTCGAGCGAGCGTTCCTCCCAGGGCATGGCGACGAACAGGTAGACCGTTGTCAGCGCGGCGAACACCAGCCGGTCGCCGGTCATGTGCGGCATGCCAAAGACGATCAGGATCCATCCAAGATAGAGCGGATGACGAACCAGTCCGTAGGGTCCGGTGGCGGTGAGCGTCGCTCCCTGGCGCGGTTGACGGATGCCCGCCAGCTCGAGCGCATCGATTGCCCGCACGGATCGTGCGATCAGCACGACTCCGGCCGCCTGCACCAGCCGAAGCGGCCACGCAGCGAGGCCCTGTACTCGATAGAGTTGCCCTCCGATCGGCCACCACGACCAGATCACTGCGATGAGGAGAAGGCTAGCAACCCAGACGTAGATCGGGCGAATCTGGTGCGCCGCCACCAGCCGGCCCATCGCCTTCTTCGCCGCCTCCCGCGAGAAGAGGCTGTGATGCAGGGCAAACATCGTCAGCAGACAGGCATTGGCGCCGACGGCGGCCAGCCACGACGCTGACAGCGGACGAGGTTGTGCCCAGGGCACCGCGAGCGCGTACGCGGTGAACATGAGCGAGCCGACGAAGAGCGCTCCCCCGAGCCACGCGAAGGCAGAAGTGAATTTGGTCATTGGGTCATCTGGTCATCTGGTCATCTCGTCATCCGGTCGGATGCCGACGCCTTCGACCAATCGACCAGGTAGTCAAGTGTTCCGATGACCAAGTAACCAAGTGACCAAGTGACCAGATGACCAGATGACCAGATGACCAGATACGATATTCGCTATGACGCGAGTGGCGGTGACGGGGATCGGCGTGGTCTCGCCCTTCGGCGTGGGACGTGAGCGGTTCTGGAGCAGCATTCGACACGGAGCGAGCGGCGCGCGGGCGCTCGACCTCGATGCCAACGACTTTGCCTGCCGCGTCGCTGCTCCCGTCGGCGACGTCTCCGTGGACGATCTTCCGGATGTCGACGGCCTCGATCCTGACGATCCTCGCGATCGATCCGACCCACGCCGGTACTCGCGTGCCGCGCTGATTGCCGTCATCGCGGCGCGTGAAGCCTGGAACCATGCGGGCCTCAGGGGCGCCGAGCCGGACGCAGGCGTGATCGTTGGCAGTGGCGGAGGCGGCATCGACGTCGGTGAGCGACAGTACTACGACTTCTTCGTCGAGCGCGGGCGCAAGGTCACCCCCTACGCGATACCCATTTCCATCGTCGGCATGATTTCGAGCGAGATTTCGATTTCGCTGCGGCTGCGAGGCGTCAGCCACGTCCTGTCGTGCGGTTGCACCAGTTCGACCGATGCCATCGCGTATGCCGCGGCGCTCATTCGGTCCGGGGAGGCGGATGTGCTCGTGTCGGGCGGATCGGATGCCTGCGTCACGCCCGGAATGATGTTCGGGTTCTCCCGCATGCGGGTGATGCCCACGCGCTACAACGACGCGCCCGCCGAGGCGTCACGGCCTTTCGACAAGGAGCGTGAAGGGTTCGTGCTGGGCGAGGGCGCATGGATGATCGTGCTCGAGCGGGAGGAGCGTGCGCGGGCGCGTGGCGCCACGGTCTACGCCACGATTGACGGCTACGGATCGACCTGCGATGCGTATCACCGCGTGCAGATGGCGCCGGGCGGCGAGGAGATCGAACGAGCCCTCACGCTGGCACTCGGTCGTTCGGGCCGCGCCCGAGAGTCCATCGGCTACGTGAATTTTCACGGCACGTCGACCATGCTCAACGACGCTGTGGAGTCGCGATGCGTCCGGCGCGTGTTCGGCAGTCATGCCGATCGTCTTCCCGGTTCGTCCGTCAAGTCGATGATTGGCCATCCACAGGGTGCGAGCGGTGCGGCGGGTGTGGTCACTGCCGTGCTCGCGATGTCGCGTGGTTATCTGCCGCCGACGATCAACCAGAGCGAAGCCGATCCGGGCTGCGACCTCGACTACATTCCGAACGAAGGACGTCCCGCCGATGTCGAGGCGGCGCTGTGCAACTGTCTTGGGTTCGGATCCAAGAACAGCGCACTTGTCGTAGGCAGAGGAGACGCGTGACATCCGGGAATCCGGGAATCTGGGAATCTGGAAATTTTGCTTCTCACTGGGCCATGGGTCTTCGCGACGCCCCGCACGTCTTGTCGCATTCTCGCGCGTCTCGCGCTGCGGTTGCTGTCCTCCCGCGGCTC
>JBFWPD010000343.1:0-4865 GCA_050250175.1 Vicinamibacterales bacterium | reverse complement strand
AACGTCCCGCGTGTCGAGGCGTCCTGACCCATGCACGAAGTGATCGTAGCTCGCCACGTAGAAGAACTTCCGGATCGCGGTCATGTTTCCGGCAGCCGGCCTCGGGCTGAACCTCGCGGTGACGTAGCGTCGATCGAAATTCGAGCGGCGGAGGAATCCGACCTCGGGATTGAAGTTCTCTTCGACGACGGTATGATCGAGCTGCAGGCCGTAGCGATCGGTGTCGTAGTCGAACCGCGCCATGTAGCTCGCGTCGCGCCCGCTCCGGCCGGGAGCTCGCGTCCGCGCATAGTACATGTTGATGTTGAGGCTCGTCGAGAACGACGCGAGCGCGTCTACCCCGAACGTCTCGCCGACACCGTCGCCGACGGTCAGGACCGACCGCCGCGTGTAGATCGCGCCGACGTTGCTGCGCTGGAACAGATCACGCTTCAGACGCAGCACCGAGAAGTTTGTTGAACGCGCCCCTGCCGTCTCGTCCTCGCCTGACTGGATGTTGACGACCCCAATCGCGTATTTGCCCGCCTTGCCCGTGAGCCGTCCGCCTCCGGTGATCGGCACCGGGAGGCCCTCATTCAGGCCGATCCGGCGGCTGAAGAACATGACCGGGGCGCTCACCGGACCGCCACGGCCGGTCGTGTTGCCGGCGCCGCCGAAGGCGAAGATGCCCTGTCCCTCGAGGAAGAAATCGCGCTTCTCTGGGAAGAACAGGTTGAAGCGCGTCAGGTTCACCTGCTGCTCGTCGTTCTCCACCTGAGCGAAGTCCGTGTTGTACGTCACGTCGGCGGTGAGGCTCTTCGTGACGCCGTACTTGAGGTCGAAGCCGAGATCCCCCTCGAGGTCGTTCTTCACCGTCGGGGTGACGGTCCAGTCCGATCGGGTACCGAAGATCATGTAAGGCTTGATCTCGAGGTTCTTGCTTGCCGGCGGCGCCTCGAGCCCCTCGAGCGTGGCGCCGAGCGAGACGGCAAGCATGGCGCGCGGCCCCATGAAGGCAGGCACGGCCGTCAGATAGGACCACTCGTTCTTCCAGCGGACGATCCGCCGCATCTGCACTCCCCAGGTCTGCTCCTGACCCGCGGCGTAGCGCAGCGACTTGAACGGAATGACGACTTCGGCGGTCCACCCCTGGTCGAAGTCAGCCGTCCGCGCGTCCCATACGGCGTTCCAGTCCGGATTGCGATCGCGCTCGTCCGTGATCGCGACATCGAGGAGCCCGCCAAGCTTGCTCAACTGAAACAGGACCCCGTTGCGCCCGTCGTTGAGGGTGTCGAACGTGACGGCGAAGTTCTCGTTCTGGATGATGTTGCCCGAGTCCCGCCGCATCTCGTTCGCGATGGCGCGCTCAGGATGCGAGTCCCAGCAGCGCGCCGAGATGTACACGTTCTCGGCATCGAAAAAGATCCACGCCTCGGTGCGCTCGGTGGCGGGCTGTCCCTCCTGCGGCTCCTGCTGGATGAAGTCGCTGATCGGCGGTATCTCCTCGTAGATGGCCTCGTCCAGGGTGCCGTCGACTCTCAGCGGCTCCTGCAGCCGGATCGCGCGAACGACTGTACCGCCCTCGCCCCGCGACACTGTCTCCGAAGAGCCTGCCGGAATCACGGACGCACCCGCTGAACCGGGCGCCACTGGTTGGGCCCACGCAGATACTCCGCCATCCACGAGCAGCGCGAGAGCGACGACACCCGGAAGGATTCCCTTCATCAAGGCTCCATCTGGAAACCGGCGCGCGACCGCCGGAAGCGGACGCTAGCTTATGCGTTCCTGGACGGACCGGACAACATAAGGTCGGCCCACTGCCTCTCAACATGGCCGTCGTCGGCAGCCGGAGAGCACATCACTCAGGAAATAGCCGTTCCTCCTTGACGCCTTGACATTCTATGTGAGTAGACCTAGTCTCTCCCTTGTATGTCTACGGAAGAACACGCTCTTCTGGTTGAAGAAGGATCGCTCCACCCTGCCCTCCGTCGACTCCTGAAGCGCGGCTGGTTCACGAAGGAACTGCTCGCCGTGGAAACGACTGAGTGGGAGCGGCTGACGCCGGCGATCGCCGGTGTCCCCAAGCCCGCATGACTCGCCGGCATCCCCTCCACGGGCTTGACGACGACATCCGTGATCACATCGAGCGGGAGGCGGAAGAGAACGTCGCGCGCGGCATGACAGTCGAGAAGGCGCGCCGGGCCGCGCTGCGGACGTTCGGCGGCATGCTCCGGGCGAAGGAGGACGCGCGAGCCATCTGGGTGCCGCTGTGGGCCGGGCAGACAGTGCAGGATGTCCGCTTCGCGTTGCGATCGTGGTGGCGAAGTCCGGCATTTGCCGGAGTCGTCGTGCTGACACTCGCCTTGGGCATTGGCGCAACTACCGCTATCTTCACCGTCGTTCACAGCATCGTCATCAAGCCGCTCCCGTATCCCGACTCGGATCGGTTGCTTCGGATCGGCCATAGGATCGGCGGCATTGAGCAGATGTACTTCTCGGACGGCATCCTTGCCGCTTATGTCTCGCAGACGCGCGCGTTTCAGGAGGTTGGGGCCTGGGACCCCGATTCGCTGACAGCGACCGTGACTGGTCTCGGAACGCCGGAGGAGGTCCGCCTCCTGATTGCAAGTCGTGGACTGCTCGCCGCTCTTGGCGTGCCCCCGGTTCTGGGCCGCTGGTTCTCGGAACGAGAGGATTCACCTGGCGCGGCCCCCACGGTTCTCCTGTCCCACGCCTACTGGCAGCAGCGCTTTGGCGGCAATCGCGAGGTGCTGGGTCGAGTCCTGACGATCCATGGGCAACCTCACGAGATCATCGGCGTGATGCCGGCAGCGTTCGGCTTCCAAGAGCCGGACATCATCCAGCCGTTGCAGGCTGATCCTGACGCAGTCGGCGGAATATTCAGGCTCACCGGCATCGCTCGCATGAAGCCGGGCGTTTCGATTCAGCAGGCGGAAGACGACGTGGCGAGAATCCTCGAGGCATGGTTCGAGGCGAGCGGTGTCAATGGAGATCGCAGCGTCGAATGGCTTCCGGCACTCCGGCCGCTGAAGCAGGATGTCATCGGGAATATTGCGGGCAGCCTCTGGGTGCTGATGGGGGCTATCGGCGTTGTCCTTCTCATGGCGTGCGCCAACGTCGTGACGCTCTTGCTCGTGCGCACCGATCGGCACCATCAGGAGTTCGCACTCCGCATGGCGCTGGGGGCCCACTGGACGCGCCTGGCCCGCTCATTCCTGATCGAGAGCCTGACACTCGCTATTGCTGGTGGCCTTGTCGGAGTGGGACTCGCATACGGCGGCCTTCAACTGCTGCTCGTGCTGGCCCCTGGGAATCTGCCCAGACTGAACGAGATTGCCATCGATCCGGTCGC
The DNA here is from genome assembly GCA_050250175.1 of Vicinamibacterales bacterium. Taxonomy (GTDB): domain Bacteria; phylum Acidobacteriota; class Vicinamibacteria; order Vicinamibacterales; family CAVVIG01; genus JBFWPD01. The sequence continues at coordinate 1,513 of JBFWPD010000343.1, read as the reverse complement.
GCTTGGCGTTGCGGTGCTCGTGTCGGTGTTGAGCGGATTACTCTTCGGGCTAGGTCCAATTCTCAAATACGCACGCCCCCAGATCTCGACCGGGTTGGCTTCTGTCGGTCGGCGATTGGTCGGGACGCGCGAGAGCTACCGGTCACAGACAACGCTCGTGGCGGCGCAGATCGCTCTGGCGCTGGTCCTGCTGATCAGTGCCGGTCTGATGATCCGGAGCTTTCAGAATCTTCGCGGCGTGCAGCCGGGCTTCTCTCAACCGCACGACGTCCAGACATTCACTGTGTCGATTCCACGGCCAGAAGTGACGGACCCCGTGCGGGTCACGCACATGCAACAGGAGATCGTCGAACGCGTGCGGGCAATTCCAGGCGTCGACGCCGTGGCGTTTGCCACGCGAGTGCCAATGGACGAGACGACGCGGTGGAGCTCTGCGATCACCGCCCAGGATCCTCCCGAAACACGCCGCACGCCGCCCAACCGACACGTCAGACTGGTCTCGCCGGGATTCTTTCACGCGCTGGGCATCCCACTCGTTGCCGGACGCGACTTCACATGGACGGATCACTACGAGCGGCGGGAGGTGACGATCGTTTCAGAGAACCTGGCCCGCGAGTTCTGGGGATCTCCCTCGCTCGCCCTGGGCAGGCAGATTCGAGAGTTCTACGACGCGAGATCTCCCTGGCGCGAGATCGTCGGCGTGGCAGGAGACGTGTACGACGATGGGGTACACCAGGATCCTCCAGCAACCGTGTATTGGCCCGCCGGGTGGACGTCACGAACCTTCGGCATCGCCGGCTTTCAGCCACGTCAGGTCACGTTCGTCGTCCGCAGTCGACGAACCGCCACACCGGGCTTTCTCGGCGAGATTGGCGAAGCCGTAAGAGGCGTTCATTCCAGCCTCCCCGTGGCCCAGGTCCGCACGCTTGGCCAGATCTATGACCAGTCGATGGCGCGGACGTCGTTTACGCTGGTGATGCTCGCCATCGCGGCAAGCATGGCAGTGCTTCTGAGCGGCGTGGGTCTGTATGGCGTGATTGCCTATGCGGTGTCACGCCGTAGGCGTGAGATTGGCATACGCCTTGCGCTCGGAGCCCAGCCGCGAGACGTTTTGCGTCTCTTTGTTTGCCGTGGGCTCGCGCTCACGGCAATCGGTGTGTCGATCGGGCTGCTCCTTGCCGCAGGGGTGACTCGACTGATGCGCGCGCTGCTCTTTGGCGTCACGCCGCTCGACCCGATCACCTTCATGCTCGTACCGGTCGCACTTGTGACCGTGGTCTTGCTCGCCACCTATCTGCCTGCTCGCCGGGCGACGACTGTCAGCCCGGCCGAAACCATCCGCGCGGACTGACGAACAAAACCTCGCTCCCGCGCTCGGCCGCCGACCCTATCGCTAGTCCCGGCCGGCCATGCGATCGAAAAGGCCCAGCCGCAGGGTGTGTGGCGACGGTGCCTCGTCGAAGTCGACAGGGATCCGGTCGCGGCGCTGAGCTCGGTCAAGGGCCTTGATGGC
>JBFWPD010000342.1:0-4878 GCA_050250175.1 Vicinamibacterales bacterium | reverse complement strand
GGCTTCTGGATGAAGTCGCGGGCGCCGCGGTGCAGTGCCTCGACCGCGAGATCGACGCTGCCCCACGCGGTCATCACGACAATCGGAAGGGACGGGTCGTGCGTACGCAGCTCGTTCAAAAGGTCCAGTCCCTCGCGGCCCGACGTGGTATCGCGCGCGTAGTTGAGGTCCATCAGGACGACGTCGAAGTCGCGGGACTCGACGGCCTGACGAATCGCGGCTGGCGATGTCACGGACTCGGATTCGAAGCCTTCGGCCTTCAGGAGGAGGCGGAGCGCCTCGAGAACATCGGGCTGGTCGTCGGCGACGAGGACGCGTGGCGCCGTTGCCGCGGGCCTGGCTGTCGTCAGTGCCATCTGGATCTGAGCGGCCGCGTCAGTCGTCCACGATCCAGCCGTCGCGGAGCTGAATCACGCGCGAGCCGTAGCTGGCGTTCTCCTCGGAGTGCGTGACCTGAACGATCGTCGTGCCCGCCTCGTTGAGCGAGCGGAACAGCGCCATGATCTCACGGCCCTGGCCCGAATGGAGATTGCCCGTGGGTTCGTCGGCGAGGAGCACCTGGGGATTGGCGATGACCGCGCGCGCCACTCCCACAATCTGCTGCTGTCCGCCGGACAACTGGTTGGGATAGAGATCCTTCTTGCCGACGATGTGAAAGCGGTCGAGCACGTCGGCGACCATGCTCTGGCGATCCTTCCGGCTCACGTTGCGGTACGAGAGGGGAATGTCGAGGTTCTCGTACACCGTCAGGTTGTCCAGCAGGTGGTAGCTCTGAAATACGAAGCCGATGTGCTGTTTGTGGAGCTCGGTGCGCTGCCTGGCGTTCAGCCGATGGACCGGCTGGTCCATGAAATAGTACTCACCGCTCCATGCGCTGTCGTGCATTCCGAGGATGTGCAGCAGCGTGGACTTGCCGGCGCCCGACGGTCCCATGATCGAGACGAACTCGCCGGGCGTGATGTCGATGTTGATCCTGCGAAGGACATACGTACGGCCGACGCCGACCGGATAGGACTTCTCGACGTCGCGCAGTGAAATGAGCATGGGCGGGCCGATCTATACCTCCGCCATCGCCTGCTGCTCCTCGACGACCCGGCCGTCGAAGAGGTGGATGCTCCGCTCGGCGTGGCGAGCATAGCGCGGATCGTGGGTCACCATGCAGATCGTGGCGCCTGTCTCGTGCAGTTCGTGGAGCAGGTCCATGACGGCTTCACCGCTCCGTGAGTCGAGATTCCCCGTCGGCTCGTCGGCCAGCAGGATCAACGGTTCGCCCGCGACCGCGCGTGCGACTGCAACACGCTGCTGCTGACCGCCGGACAGCTGGCTGGGAAGGTGCTTCGCGCGATGCGCCATGCCCACGCGCTCCAGGGCTGCCTCCACACGCTGCCGCCGCTCGGCCGTCCGCATCCCGCGATACGTCAGCGGAAGTTCCACGTTCTCGAAGACCGTCAGGTCGCCGATCAGATTGAAGCTCTGAAAGATGAACCCGATCTCACGGTTCCTGACCCGGGCGCGCTCCGAGGCTGCCAGGTCGGCGACGGGACGGTTGTTGAGGAAGTACTGGCCGCCGGTCGGTGAATCGAGGAGCCCGAGAATCGACAGGAGCGTGGACTTGCCGCATCCCGACGGTCCGGCGATCGACACGTACTCGCCCCTGCCGATCTCCATGTGGATGCCCGAGAGGGCGTGCGTCTCGACCTCGTCGGTGAAGAAAACCTTGGTGACGTCCTCGAGTTTCAGCAGGGTCTGCTTTTCGGTGTCCACCATACATCCTCGAATCTGGTCAGCTGGCAATCAGAGTCAGCGAACGCGTACCCGATCGAAGGAGTCCCACGACGACATGTCCGACAGAATCACACGGTCGCCCACGTCGAGCCCCTCGAGGATCTCGACGGTGTTGACCGAACTGCGCCCGAGCGTCACCTGCACGCGTGAGGCTTCCGATCCATCACTGCCGAACTTGAACAACTGCACGGTCTGCTGTTCCTGTCCGAACGCCGGCCGTCCGACGAAGAGCACGTCGTCCATCCGCTCGAGGAGGATGGTCCCATCCACGCTGAGGTCAGGCACGGCGCCTCGAGGCAGCTCGCCATCGAGGGAGACGTCGACGGTGCGCGTGCCGTTCTGGACCGACGGGTCGATGCGGGTGACCAGGCCGGACACGACGCCGGCGCGCGTGTCGATCTCGGCGCTCTGGCCGATCTCGATGTCGGTGGCCTGGGTTTCCGCGATCCGGATCTCCGCCTTCAGCTTTGCCGGATTTGCCACGCGCGCGAGGTTGGTGCCGGGAGCGACCTGCTGGCCGACTTCGACCGGCACGACCTGCAGGACGCCCGAGAGCCCCGCCCGGACATGCAGTTCGTCGCTCTGCCGCTGTCGCAGGGCCAGCATCGCGCGCGCCTGATCCACGGCCGACTGCGCCACCGTGATCTGCGCGCGCCCGGACTCCGCGAAGCTCGCCAGCTGTTCCTGCGCGATCTGGTGCCGCACGGCCAGCTGATCGGCGTCGAGCCGGGACTGGCGGAGCACGAGCGCCGAAACGAGCTCGTCGCGCGCGAGCGCCTCGTTCATCTCGACCTGCATCTTCGCCTTGCTGTAGTCGGCCTCGATCTCCGCGGCGGCGGCGCGCTGCTTCAGGAGATCGTTCTGGACCTGTACGCGCAGGTTTGCGAGCGACGCCTCGGCGGAGCGCAGCGACAGCTCGGCGTCCTGGAGCTCCTGTTCGAGCTGCGGGTTGTCCAGTTCGAGGATGATGCTGTCCGCGTCGACCTTCGTCCCGGGCCAGAGAATGATGGCTTCGACCCGCGCATTCGTGGTCGCGGGAATCCAGCGGATGTCCTCGGGCACCAGCGTGCCGATCCCGCGAACCTGCCGCAGCATCGGACCCCGCCGCACGGTGTCTTCCCAGACGGTGTCGCGCTCGACGAGGGGCGCGGCGGGCTGGAGGCGCGAGAGCGCTATCGAAACGCTCGCAACGGCGACAAGCGCGGCGGCGCCATAGAGCAGCTGGCGCATGCGTTTGTTGCGTGCGACGGAGGCCGGTCGAGCAATGTCCATGAGGCTCGGTATCCGTCTTTCGCGGAAGGCAAACGGCTCGCCACCGATCCCGCGAGCGGGAAACGATTATAGGACCAGGACTTACGGATCGGAAGGGGCCGCAGCCGCCGTCGCGGCCTGTGCGGCCGTGGGACTGGACGTCCCACGGCCGGACAATCAGCGATTGAGCGTCGCGAGAAACGGGATGACGACCTCCGGATCGAACTGGCGCGGCGTGCAGCGCAGAAGCTCCGCCGTCGCGGCGGAGGTATCGACGCCCTCGCGATAGGCGCGGTCGTGGGTCATGGCGTCGTACGCGTCGACTACGGCGATGATGCGGCTGGCCAGGGGAATCGCGCCGCCACTGATGTTCTCGGGATACCCTCCGCCGCCAAACCACTCGTGCGACGAGCGGACGAGCGGCGCCAGCTCGGAAAGATCCGCAGTGTCGGCCAGTATGTCGGCGCCCGCATCGGCATGACGTCTGATGATGGCGATCTCGCCCGGTCGCAGCCGCCCGGGCGTGGACAACAGGCTTTCCGGGATGGCGAGCTTGCCGATGTCGTGCAACCGGGCCGACTGGCCGACCGCGGTCATCATCGCGGGCTCGAGCTCCAGGGTTGCCGCAAGGTCCGTGGCGTATGCCGCCACGCGTTCGCAGTGCGCATGGACGTCGGGCAGCTGCGACTCGAGCAGTGCCATCAGCGCGTCGATCTCCTCCATGCCGAGCCGCCGCTGTTCCGCGGTGAACGTGCGGACCTGCGCAACGGATCGCTGGACGCCGTCCAGCAGCTGCTCGTGCCATTCCACTTCGACCAGAGCGCGCTCGTGCCACGCGCGGCTGCGATCGACGGCTTCGATGAAGCGATCGCGTCTGAAGGGCTTGATCAGCAGATCGGCCACCGGCGGGCCCGGTGTGTCCTGATTGAGCAGTTCCGTGTAGGCCGTCGCCAGCACGACCGCGGTGCTCGGATGCTCGCGGCGCAGCGCGTCGGCCAGCCACAAGCCGTTTCTACCCGGAAGCCGGATATCCACGACCGCCAGGTCGTAGTGGCTCTCGTTCAGTTGCGCGAGGGCTTCGTCAGTATTCCCCGCGGTCCGTGCCTCGAGACCCATGGCGGAGACCCACCGAGACATCAGCTCCCTGACGGCCGGCTCGTCGTCGACGATCAGCACAGAGGAAAAGGGCATGGCCCATTCCGTGGTGCAAGAGGGCTGCCGCCCACAGGCGCCGGCAAAATGGCCTGTTTTGGCGCCGCCCTGGTGCGGGGGTGTGCGCCCTGAGCGCCCGCGCACGAAAACCGCACATACCCGCACAGGATCGTGACTGGATGTGGGCGTGGCGGCATGTGACCCTGCACAGCGCCGGGCAGTCCTGGTCGGCACGATTGTTGGAACAGTCGCAATGGAGGCGTGCCTCACTGTGAGGCGCTCACCGCCTGCCGCGCCATTGCGGCCCAGACAGCAACGTGCAGACATGACAACCGGACGCCCACTTCTTCTCGTCGCTGACGACGAGTTGCCCATCCTCGATCTCGTCACCCGAGTCGCCGTTCGCGCCGGCTACGACGTCGTTCAATGCGCGCATGGCAACGAGGTCATGCAACTCGTCGCGGGACGGCCTCCCGACCTGGCGATGGTGGACGTGCGCATGCCCGACGCGGACGGCCTCGGTCTGCTGCGCGAGATCCGCCGCGTCGCACCCGACTGCGAGCTGGTCGCGACGACGACGCATACGAGCGTCGCCAACGCGGTCGATGCCATCCGTCTCGGCGCCCGTGAGTACATGGGCAAGCCGTTCGAGGTCGACACCCTTCAGCGCACGCTGATCGAGATCCGCGA
>JBFWPD010000341.1:0-4889 GCA_050250175.1 Vicinamibacterales bacterium | reverse complement strand
GATTCGGATTGTCCGGATCCAGCGGCTCGGTATTGAGCGGCGCGATCGAGGGCCACTCTGCGAAGAACGGCTGCGTCGGATCGAAGTCCACCGTGAGAAGTGGATGGGCCAGGCCCACCGAGATGCCTTCTTTCACCAGCTTCGTGGCATCTCTGCGCTTCTTGTTCGTGATGAAGTTGGCCGCGCCTTTATCATTGTTCCAGCGGCCCCAGTTCGAGTACGTCGTCAGCCACTCACGAAGCGTCTCCTCCGTGAGCGGACCCTGCGCACGAACACTTACAGCCGATTGCGAAACCATCAGTCCGGCAGCGACGAGCGACAAGGCAGTGCACGCGGTCCACTTCCTGAGTCTCATAGCGCCTCCCTTGTGTCGATGACGATCTCTCGCGATCGCATCGCGGGAATGCACCGTACCGGTGGTTCTCTGGCGGGTCAATCAGACAAACGGCATAAATCGAGTAGCAAATCGGCGCATGACTGAGCCGCAGCCTCTTGATGAGCCGTACTGTAGGACGGAAGAGGATTCGCTACGTGCGTGATCGGCTGACTCATCCGAAGCCGTTTCACGCTATCGACACGAGGCCCCGCCTGCAGGCACGTCGAGAAGAGTACGATTCGGCCGCGAAGGAGCGGTGATGGCGAAGAAGCGGAGACCAACGAGAACGCGGAGAGGTCTGCCCGGGAAGAAGCATCAGCTCGGCCTCACCGACGCCGAACGGGCGAAACGGCGCGATGCGATAGCTGCCGAGGGTGCTGCGGCCGGCGACGATCAGGGGCGGCGCAGAGGCGAGCTTCGCCTCGACATGATGCGCTCGATCGTTACCGAGCCGCTGCTGACGCTGATCCGCGCGCAGCCTCGCAGGAAGTTCGACGTCATCATCGCGATCAACGAGGTGTTCGAAGGCGGGCTCGAGGCAGCGCTGCGCGAGATCGAGCGTCGCGCGACCGAATGGAAGGTCCGATACGGGACGATTTCTCACTACTGTTTCGCATGCCTGACAGGCACGCAGATCATCGCGCTGGCGGAAGAGACTCGTGAGCTGACGCGCAGGCACGGCCGCTCGGCCAGCGTGGTCTACCGGATCTGGGAGGACAGCGACGTGAGCGTCACGCTCACCAGGTCGCTCGTCACGGTGAAGGCAGACGCGGCGCAACGCGCGTTCGCAGCCCAGGGCGACGGAATCGTCTGGGCGGTCTTCGACTCGGGCATCCAGGGCGATCACCAGCACTTCAAGCGCGACAAGTCACCCGTCGGACCAATCAGGACGCTCGACATCCGGGCGCCTGTCTCTCATCGCGACTTCACTCCGGACGGCGCCGCACGCAATCCTCCCGACGACCCGAGCGCAATAGGCCAGACACACGCGACCGCCCTCGAAGACGCGTTCGGCCACGGCACGCACGTGGCGGGAATCATCGCCGGATACTGGGAAGCGTCAGACCCGAATGGTGAAGCAGTCGCGGGCACTGAGATCAGAGACGAGAAGACGGACAAGCCAGTCACGTCGCGCGAGAAGATCCACCGGGTGTCCGGCGTCGCACCCCTCTGCCGGATCGTGAGCATGAAGGTGATCGCCGATCGGACGCTGACCGGCGAGACGCGTCAGACGATCGGGCAGGGGAAGGTGAGCTGGATCCTGACCGCCATCGATCAGGTGCAGCGGTGGAACCAGTGGGGCAAGCGGCTGCTCGTCCACGGCGTGAACATGAGCCTCGGCTACACCTTCGATCCGCGCTGGTTCGCGTGCGGGCACAGTCCGATCTGCGCGGAAGTCAACCGGCTTGTCCGATCCGGCGTCAGCGTTGTGGTCTCAGCCGGCAACAGCGGCTACCCGTCGTTCATCACGGCGTCCGGGAAGGCGGAGTCCTGGTTCACCGACATCGGGATCACCGATCCCGGCAATGCGGACCTCGCGGTCACGGTGGGCTCGACACACAGAGAGATGCCCCATACGTACGGCGTCTCGTACTTCTCCTCGCGTGGTCCGACCGGGGATGGACGCTTGAAGCCGGACCTGCTGGCGCCGGGGGAGCGCATCATCTCGTGCGCCGCCGGACTCGAGGCACAGAAGTATTCGGGGCCCGCCACTGGTGAAGGCGCCGGCGCGGCGGGGCCGCCCATTCTCTACTGCGAGCAGACGGGCACCAGCATGGCCGCGCCGCACGTGTCGGGGGCGATCGCCGCATTCCTGTCGGTTCGCCCCGAGTTCATCGGCCAGCCGGAACGCGTCAAGGCGCTCGCCATGCAGAGCGCCACAGATCTCGGACGTGAGCGGCAGTTCCAGGGGACCGGACTGCTCGACGTGATGCGTCTCCTTCAAACGGTCTAGCGTCAGGACTCCGATGCAGAATCTCGAAGGATTTCCGTTCCAGTCGCTCAGGTTCGACCGCAACGGCAGGGCCCAGGCCGGCGCCGGCATCGACGCGCTGATCGCTCACGCACGCAGTTCGGATGCGACCGACGCGATCCTTCTTGCGCACGGCTTTCGGAACAGCGAGGCCGAGGCCCTGACCCTTTACTCGAAGCTCCTCGAGTCGTTTCGTCTGCACCTGCGACGGCCCGAGATCAAGAGCGCACTTCACGAGCGCCGCTTCGTCGTCGGCGGCATCCTCTGGCCGTCGAAGGCCTTCAGAGAGGCCGACGACTTCGAGCGAGGAGGGACTCAGGGCCTGGACGACGTGGCCGCGGAACGCGAAGACATCCGTGCCCGCCTTCTGGCGCTGCGGAACGACGCAAGCCCTGATGCACGCAGCCAGATCGATCGTGCGGCGGCGCTGCTGCCGTCGCTCGAGAACAATCCTGGCGCCCAGAACGAGTTCGTGGACCTGGTGCTGTCGGTCCTCGTTGAATCCGAGGACGATCCGACGGAAGGGTTGCAGCAGGTTCGCGCGCAGACCGGCTCGGAACTGCTCGACAAGCTGGCGATCCCGATCGTCGTGCCGACCGCCGGACCGGATGGGGAGGGCGGTGTCGCCGCGGTCGGGGAAGCGCCGCCGATGTCAGGAGAGGCGCTTGGAGTCGAGGAGGTCTTCATGACCATCGCCGGCCGCGTCGGGCTGCTGCTCAATCTGACGACCTGGTACCTCATGAAGGAGCGATCGGCGGTCGTCGGAGCGGCGGGCGTGGCTGACGCGGTGAGGAGGCTCAAAGCAGATCGTCCGGACATCAAGGTCCACCTGGTGGGCCACAGCCTTGGCGCCCGGCTGATGGCTTCGACGGCCAAGGCGCTGTGTGCCGCCCCCGCGGTGAAGGCCGACTCCCTGATACTTCTCGAGGGCGCCTTCTCCCATTACGGATTCGCCTCGAACAACGGACGCGGAACGCCCGGCTTCTTTCGCGACGTCGTCGCGCGGCACATCATCAAGGGGCCAATCGTCGCCACGCATTCCCTCGAGGACACGGTGGTGGGGAAGGCCTATGCGCTTGCGTCGAGACTTGCGGGCGACAACACAAAAGCGGTGGGTGACGCGAGCGACCCCTTTGGCGGCATCGGCCGCAACGGCGCGCAGCTGACGACCGAATCGTCCGCGGGCATCCTTCGCGAGCCTGGAACGCCCTACGCGTTCACGTCTGGCGCAGTGAACAATCTCGACGGATCCGGCGGCCTCATCAGCGACCACGGAGACGTCACGAATCCAGCCGTCACCTACGCGTTGGCCTGTGCCGTCGCCCGGACCTGACCGGCCCGGTCCCGTTGAACGAGACCGGGCCTCGCCTCTGAATGCGATTCAGGCGCGCCGCGCGAGAAGGTCGCGAATCTCTGTCAGAAGCCGCTGATCAGGCGTCGGACCCGGTGTCGGCGCCGGCGCCGCCGCTTCTTGCCGCCGCACCTGGTTCATCGCCTTCACGACCATGAACAGGGCAAACGCGACGATCGTGAAGCTGATCACGGCGTTGACGAACAACCCGATGTTCATCGTGACGGCCCCGGCTTCCTGGGCCGCCACTGGCGTGGCGTAGGGACCTGGCGTGGCGCCCTGGCGGAGCACGACGAAGAGGCTGGAAAAGTCCGCGCCTCCGATCGCCAGCCCGATGGGGGGCATCAGGATGTCGTTGACGAGCGAGGTGACGATGGTTCCGAAGGCACCCCCGATGATGATGCCGACGGCCATGTCCACCACGTTGCCCTTCAGCGCGAACTCTTTGAATTCCTTGAGCATGAGCACTCCTCTCGTCAGTCGAGCGGCAGCGGACGATTTACTGATTCAGGATGCGATCGAGCAGGTCCTGCGTTGCGGCAATCTCGTCCTCGTTCACGAAATGCCCCATTCCCGGGTAGATGCGTCTGGTGACTGCAGCCCCCATCTGCGTGAAGATGTGCGCGGTCTCATCGATGCGCTCGAGCGGAACGTGAGGATCCACGTCGCTGCACCCCAGAAAGATCGGAGTGCCGTCGAATGAGCCGTCGAAATTCCACTGTGTGCCGGGCGGTCCGATGATGCCACCGCTCAACGCTACCACGCCGCCATAACGCCCGGCATGCCGCACCGCACACTCGCTGGCGAGGCAGGCGCCCTGTGAGAATCCGAGCAGCACGATCTTCTCGCGCGGGATCTGCCGCGCGACCAACTGCGTGACGATCGTCGAGAGCGCGCTCAGCGCCGACGAGAGGTGTGGTTCGTTCCTGCTCATGTCGGTGAGAAAGCTGTAGGGATACCAGGTGTTGTTCTCGGCCGCCGGCGCCAGGTAGGCGACTCCTGGTCGATCGATCATTGGAACCAGTTCGAGGATGTTCCTGGGCGCCGCGCCGCGGCCGTGCACCATGATCATCGCCACGCGAGCACTGTCGATGGATTCGCCCATCGCGACGACGTTGTTCGGATCGTGAGCCATCGTGTTTTTACCTGTAGTGGACAGGGGAGAGCTCGCGTTCGATCTCTTCGCGGAA
>JBFWPD010000340.1:0-4892 GCA_050250175.1 Vicinamibacterales bacterium | reverse complement strand
TGAAGTACGGTCTCGAGAAGACCGTCGAAAAGCTCGACGCGCTCAAGCACCTCGGCTTCACCAACGCGACGCGGTCGGGCCTGTCGATCGGCATCGACGACCTGATCATCCCGAAGTAGAAGGCGCCGCTCGTCGAGAAGGCGCGCGACGAGGTCATCCGCGTCGAGTCGCAGTACCTCGAAGGCGCGATCACCAACGGCGAGCGCTACAACAAGGTCATCGCGATCTGGTCGGAGGCGACCGAAGACATCGCCAACGCCATGTTCAGCGAGATGGAGGAGATCGACCGCGAAGGCCGGCAGTTCAACCCGGTCTACATCATGGCCGACTCCGGCGCGCGAGGCAGCAAGCAGCAGATCCGGCAGCTGGCCGGCATGCGCGGCCTGATGGCGAAGCCGTCGGGCGAGATCATCGAGACGCCCATCACGTCGAACTTCCGTGAAGGGCTGACGGTGCTCCAGTACTTCATCTCGACGCACGGCGCGCGCAAGGGTCTCGCCGACACGGCGCTCAAGACGGCCGACTCGGGATACCTGACGCGCCGTCTCGTGGACGTCGCCCAGGACGTGATCATTCACGAGGACGACTGCGGCACGGTGGACGGCATCGAAGCACGCGCCATCGTGGAGAGCGGCGAGATCATCGAGCCGCTCCGCGACCGCATCATCGGTCGCGCGACCCTCGAGCGGATTACCGATCCGTTCACGGGCCAGACGATCGTGGACGTCAACGAGGTGATGGACGAAGAGACCTCGTCGGCGATTCAGGACGCGGGCATCGAGAAGGTGAAGATCCGGTCGGTGCTGACCTGCGCGTCACGCCGCGGCGTGTGCGCGAAGTGCTACGGTCGCGACCTGGCGACGGGACGCATGGTCGAGCTCGGCCAGGCGGTCGGCGTCATCGCGGCGCAGTCGATCGGCGAGCCGGGCACCCAGCTGACGATGCGGACGTTCCATATCGGCGGCACGGCGTCACGAGTCTCCGAGCAGTCGACGCTCGAGGCGAGAAACGCCGGCACCGTCCGGTTCGAGGGCATGCAGGCCGTCCAGGCGAAGGACGGCAACCTGGTCGTGATGAACCGTGCCGGATCCCTGGTCGTGCAGGACGCCAAGGGACGCGATCGCGAGCGGTACCCGATCGTCTACGGCGCGCGCCTCAAGGTGAAGGACGGCCAGACGGTCGAGCAGGGGCAGGTGCTGGTCGAGTGGGATCCCTACACGTTCTCGATCCTCACGGAAGAAGCCGGACAGATTCGCTTCAAGGACATCCTCGAAGGAATCACCGTTCATGAAGAGGTGGACGAAGTCACGGGCCTTTCGCGCCTCATCATCGTCGACTCGCCGGACGAGAAGAAGCAGCCGGCGGTCGAGATCAAGGGCAAGGACGGGAAGGTGAACCGGAAGTACCACATGCCGGTCCACGCCCACCTGATGGTGCAGGACGGCGAGACGGTGTCCGCAGGCGACGTGCTGGCGAAGATCCCGCGCGAGACCACGAAGACCAAGGACATCACGGGCGGTCTGCCGCGCGTCGTCGAGCTGTTCGAAGCCAGGAAGCCGCGCGAGACGGCGGTCATCTCCGAGATCGACGGCATCGTCAAGCACGGCGGCATCGTCAAGGGACAGCGCAAGATCATCATCGTTCCCGATGAGCCGGGTGCGGAGCCGCGTGAGTACGCGCTGCCGCGCGGCGTGCACGTCAACGTCCAGGAAGGCGAGCGCGTCCGCGCGGGCGAGCCGCTGATGGACGGTCCGAGCAATCCGCACGACATCCTGAACGTCCTCGGCGAGAAGGCGCTCCAGGCCTACCTCGTGAACGAGATTCAGGAGGTCTACCGGCTGCAGGGCGTCAACATCAACGACAAGCACATCGAGACAATCGCCCGGCAGATGATGCGCTGGGTGAAGATCGAGGATGTCGGCGATACCGAGTTCCTCGTGGACGAACAGGTGGACAAGTTCCGCTTCCTCGAGGAGAACGAGCGGGTCATCGCGGCGAACGGACGCCCGGCTCAGGGCCGGCCGCTGCTGCTCGGGATCACGAAGGCGTCGCTCTCGACCGATTCGTTCATCTCGGCGGCATCGTTCCAGGAGACCACGCGCGTCCTCACCGAGGCGTCCATCTCCGGCAAGGTCGACCATCTGCGCGGCCTGAAGGAGAACGTCACGATGGGCCGTCTCATCCCGGCGGGCACGGGCTTCGAGTACTACCGCTATGTGCAGATTCCGCCGGACGAGCCGCCACCGCCGCCGCCGCTGCCGCAGCCGAGCGACGATGAGTTCGAGCTCGAACGCGACATGGAGTATTTCGTCGAGCCGGACGAGGCCGTGGTGCCAAGGACGGCAGAGCCTGGGGAGTAGGCCGTCGCTCGAAATTGGGAACTAGGAATTAGGAATTCGGAATTTAAGATCGTCGACAATGGGCCGGCTTCCTTCGGGGAGCCGGCCTTTTCGTTTGCGGCCTGCGGCGCCGCGGCACGTGCGCCCAGGTCGTATCCGCTCCCCCGGCAAGTTCCGCCCTGCCCCCACGCTAGCGACGATGCCATCGTCGTCGGGAAAGAGCTGTGGCTGTCATTTCAGCGGGATCAGGGACGCCTGCGCCGAAGTTGCTTGACCGCGTGCGCGAGGCCATCCGGACGAGGCACTACAGCCGCCGGACCGAAGAGGCCTATGTCTTCTGGATCAGGCGCTACATCCTGTTCCATGGGAAGCGGCATCCACGGGACATGGGGAGCCGTGAAGTCGGTGAGTTTGCCACCTGGCCTGCTGTCGCCAGACAAGTCGCGGCATCGACGCAGAATCAGGCGCTCAGCGCCATTCTGTTTCTATATCGCGACGTGTTACGGCAGGACGTCGGGGCCGTCGAGCACGCGCATGCCAGGACGTCGGTGCGCGTGCCGGTCGTGCTCAGTCCTGCCGAGGTTCGAAGTGTGCTTACACGGCTGGATGGTGTTCCGCGCCTCGTAGCGTCGCTGCTCTATGGTGCCGGTCTGCGTCTTCAGGAGTGCCTTGAACTCCGCGTGAAGGATGTCGACTTCGATCGGCGAGAGATTGCCGTCCGTCGCGCAAAGGGCAGAAGGATCGGCGCGTCATGTTGCCCGAGGCTGTCAGCGAGCCCCTGTCTCGTCACCTGGTGTCCGTGCAGGCGCCGCACCGGCGGGACCTCGCCCCGGCTACGACCGGGTCGCGCTCCGGTATGGCCCGCCCTCACGCTTTCACCTGCACGAGTCGGTGATTCAGCGGGCCGTTGCCGGCGCTGTCGGTCGAGCGGGTATTGCCAAGAGGGTCAGCTGCCATACGTTCAGGCATTCGTTCGCGACGCACCTGCTCGAGTCTGGATCGGATATCAGGACCGTTCAGGAGCTTCCCGGCCATGCCGACGTGAGCACGACGATGGTCTACACGCACGTGCTGAACCGCGGTGGGCTTGGGGTGAAGAGCCCTATCGATTGCCTGTAATCGTCAATGGCTGCGAAGATTCGGCAGCCATTGCAGGGTGCACGACGCTGTGGCGACCGCTCGAAGTCCCGTCACACCAATGAGCTGCGATAGCGCAGCCTGGCGGTCTGCCAGTCGATGGCTGCGAACTCCCTGCAGCCACGAGGATATCTGCAGCCAACGACGGAGTCTGGTCAATGCCTCAGAGTGCTAACATCTGGCCAGTCATCGAGATCGAGCCGAGGAGACCTTCGACTCGTTGTTATTTCGTCGCAGGGAACCGACTCCGACCCACTCCAAGACTTGTTGGGCCGACAACATCAACATGAGGTGAGACGTGAACGAGATCACGCTCATGAATCCATCGAAGGCAACCGACAACAAGCTTCGTTGGTCGAGCGATGTGGACGGGGTGAAGTTTCAGCTCTATATTCCGCAAGGTCGCGTTCCTAAACCGTGGCCGCGACAGCTCCACGTCACGATCGCAGTGCCAGAGGCAGGCGGAGCAGAGACTCGTTCCCCAGGCCAAGAAAGCCTAGAGAAGCCGATCGCCTGCATCGTAGAGAAAGTGGCCGAACACACGGAGACGGTTCATTATCGTCCGCTCGGAGATCAAGAGAGTTGGGAGCTCGGCGAACCCTACATTCCATTCGGATTACTCCCCGACGAAGTTCCTTCGCGGTTGCTCGTCCAGGTCGTGTGGGATCGCACTTTCGGAACCTGGAGTAAATGAAACACATTTCCGGTACTCAGCGGCCCAACATCCGAATGGAGCCGACGCGCCTAATGGTCCGTGCCGTCATGTCGCCGTGGCGCGCGGCTCATTCGGCGCGTTAGCTGCACTGACCGAAGCACCGGAGGCGGTGCCGGACATGGATTCAGACCTTCGCCAACGGATGCTCGCCTACTACGACGAGCGGGCGCCTGAGTACGAAGAAGCCTACACGCTCGGCACGGGGACGGCCTCGATCTCCGATCCGGAGGTATTCAAAGCGGAGGCTCGTGTACTAGCAGGCATTGTTGGTCGGCTCGCTTGTGGTCGCCTCATGGACCTCGCGTGCGGCACAGCGTACTGGCTGCCTCACTACGCGCCGAACTGTTCTCGTATCACCTTGTTTGACCAATCGGACAGGATGCTGACAGAAGGCCGCGCGAAAGCGGACTGTCTCGGGATCGTCGATCGATGTGTCTTTGTGCAGGGTGATTTCCTCGCACACAAATTCGACCAAGCGGCCTACGACACTGCGCTGGTTGGCTTCTTTCTCAGCCATCTCACGGAGCCTCAGGAGCGTCTGCTGTTCGATGCGCTGCGAGTCATGCTCGATTCCTCTGGCCGATTCCTTATTCTAGATTCGGCGTGGAGTCATGAGCGGTCGAAGTTCAATGCCAAGGTGGAACGTCAGCCAAGGCGATTGAATGACGGAACGGCATTCGAGATTTACAAGCGGTATTGCG
>JBFWPD010000339.1:0-4904 GCA_050250175.1 Vicinamibacterales bacterium | reverse complement strand
CGCGTGCTGTCCGAGATCAGGAAACTGCAGGACGATGGACCGTCGGAGGACCTGACCAACCGCGCCAAGGAATCGGCACGCCGCGGCTACGAGACATCGCTCCGCCAGAACGGCTACTGGATGGGCCGCCTGCAGACGATTCACTTCCTCGGCGGCAATCCTGGCGACATCATCACGCGCGAGTCGCGCATCGACGCGGTGACCGCCGAAGGGATCCGCAACGCGCTCCGGGAGTACTTTCCTCTCGACCGCTACACGATCGTCACGCTGATGCCGGAACCGGTCGCAGCGCCGCAGTAGCGTCCTGCTGTCGCGTCACGACGCGCGCTCGAGCGTCGCCAGGAGATCGGCCTGGTACGCATCGGCGCCGAGACGGCACTCCCATGCAGGCACAGCCGCAAGGAATTCCCTACAGCGCCGTTCCTCCTCTTCGCTGCTCCAGAGAGTCCTCGCCGGTTCCAGCTTGAACAGATCGGAACCACGAAGGGGCCTGGACGGACGGAGAAGACTCCCCATCAGCAGCGCGACTGCGTCTGCCGGCTTCACCGGCGAGAGACGGATGCCGCTTACGCTCGGATCCAGTCTGGGGAAGAGGCACAGCCCCGCTCGACCGGACGCTCGCATCGAGGCGCCGGCCAACGCGCAGAACTGGGATGGACTGACTGGTGCTCGTTCCTTACCTGGGGGCACTTCCGGGGCCGGCCGCTCGACGCCAGGTCCACACTCTTCCATCGTCCTCGCCGCCTCGAACCGTGCCGCGTCGAATCGTTCACCGAAGTGCGGCAGCATACCGAGCGTGCCAGCCCGAAGGGCCACAATCGTGGGCATCCCATGGACGACGAAGGGCGCATGGGACTCGACGAACACGCGATCGTTGGCGACGAACGAAGCGCCGCACTCCAGTGCATGCGTGAGTAGCGTCGTCTTTCCTGAGCGCTTCTGGCCGCACACGAGCACGACCTCGTCGCCGCGGGCAAAGGCCGCCGCGTGGATCGGGAGATTGCCATCAGCGAGCCGCGCGCTGGTGGCAATCTCCCGCACCACACGCATGTAGCCGATCCGCTGCCGGCGGTCATCCGTGCGAGCGACGATGCGAAACGAGCGATGGTCTGCCGCAGCGCCGTAGTAGAGATCGCGCTCGGCGTCGTGAGCCCACCGGTGTCCGGACGTCTCAGTCCAGCTGCGATGTATCGAGAATCGACCGTCGAAGCTGACGCCATCTATCTCGGCAGCCGTTGCACGCGCGAGAGCGGTCTCGAGGCGAGCGTGCTCGTGCGCGTCAACGTCGAAGTGCAACGGGATGTCAGCCGCCCGAGGCGGGCCCTGCTCGACCGTGAATGCGGGTGCGAAGAACTCGTGCAGCCAGACAAGCGGCGCGATCTCGGCTGCGTGCAGTCGCAGCACAAGAGCACCGTGACGGAGACGCAGGTGCGACATCCGATTTAAGCCGTGCGTTCGATCGCGAGATCGGCCAGGCTGGCAACCCTCAGCAAGGAGGTGGCGTAGTCGCCGGCCCGCAATCGATAGGCCGCGCTGGAGGCGAGGGCACGAATCCTCCAGAACACCTCGTGCTCGATCATTCGTGACGGATCCCCGGCTTGTGCATACCCCTGGAGCAGCGCGTGACGCTGCGCGCCGTCAAGATTCCATCGATGCAGACAGCGCGCGAGATCGGCTTCAAGCGCGCCGAATCCGCAGTCGGCATTGTCCACCGAGCACAGATGTCCGTCGGTGGCCAGGATCAGGTTCTCTCCACAGAAATCCCCATGCCTCACGCCGTCCGTGAACCACGCCGGCCGGAACATCCCCGCCCTGAGAAGAATGTCGTCGCGCACGGCACCCGTCAGGATCCGGCCCGCGATCAGTTCCTCGAGATGACCCTCGAGAACGTGGACCTCTTTCGAGGCAGGTTCCCGGCGGCGCACTTCGGCGCCGCCCACCCGCGTGACGGCGTGCAAGCGCCCGAGCAGAGCACCTGCTTCAACCAGAACGCTTCGATCGGGAAGTGAGCCAGCAGGCGTCCCGGCGATCCAGGCCTCAATCAGCACACGGCCCCTGACGCCGACCACTCGACCGAAGTCCATTTCGTTTGCCGCGTCCAGGATTGCGACGACGCGCCGCGCGCATTCAGCGTTGCGGACCCGCCTCACTTTCACAGCTGAGCCGTCTGCGAGCTCGAGCCGATAGGCGAGCCGAGGGTCGGTGGGCGCGCGAAAGCGCGACAAGGGAACCGCCGTCAGAACCTCGGCGGCGCCGAGCAGGGCACGCGCATCGGCGGCATCAGTTCCCAGGAGGACGTCGAGATCGACTGGCTGCGCGAACGACGCCATGAGTCAGGGAACGGCAGACACCCGGCGTCCCGCCGCAACCAGGCGCGCAGTCTCGGCGAGCCGCCGGCCAAGCGCGCGCGCCTCCTGCAGTTCCGAGCTGTCGACCGGTTCGCTCTTCGTCTCCGTCACCGCGGACGCACCGACTGCGCCGCCTCCAGAAACGACGAGCATGCGGTGATGAAGCATCGCAAGGAGCATCATCGTCATGGCGGGTTCGCGTCCCGCGGCAGCCTGCCCCCCGGCGACGAACACCGCGCCGACGCGCCCATCCATCGGGCGGTCCGGATAGAAATCAAAGCGGAACTGCCAGTCGTCGAAGAACTGCTTGACGGGAACCGACACCATCCCGGAGTGCACTGGCGACCCGACCGCCAGGCCGTCGCACCCGAGCAGATCCTCCCGTGTGACGTCCCCTACGCGCTTCACGACCACTTCCACGTTCTCCACGTCCCGCGCCCCAGCCGCCACGGCATGAGCCAGCTGCTCGACGCTTCCGCGCCTCGAGTCGTACGCAATCAGCACGTGCGTGGGCTCTCGCATGAGTTATCGGGTCGCCTCGGGAAGTGGAGCGCGTCCGTCTTCGCGGCGAGAGCGGAAGTACCGGGCGACGTGAAGCGCGAGGTCGCGGCGGCCAGCCCACAGCCAGGCGCCTTCCACTCCGCGTGCCAGATCGACCTCCGGATCGAAGTCGAACGCCGAAAACCCGGCGTAACGACCGATGTAGTTTCGATCCTCGAGCTCACCGTGCCAGAGATGATGGAGCGTGCCTGGCACCATGCCGACACGACCGCCGGTCCCCTCGGCAAAGGCAGTGGCCCACCGCCTGAAATGCTGCGCATGACGCGGGCTCATTTCCAGACCGGCGACCGCGTCGTCGATCCGGCCGACGGCGGCAGCAGCGACCTGCTTGTCGCCCATGCCCATCACCATGCCATCGGAAAGCCGATGACGATCGATAAACGAGCGACGCGCCGCCCACCCCATTCCGCAGTTGCGGCGCTGTTCGAAGCTGGCGGCAGGCCGCCGGAAGAAATCGCCGGACAGCGTTCCTTCGAGAAACGCCGCGGCGAACGACTGGCGGCAGTCTTGGAGAGACGGCGGCCCGGCAGTCTCCGGCAGTTCGCCTCTGCGCAGGTGGATCAGGTGGTCGAAGAGCTGAACGAGAACGTTCGACTTCAGGGCCTCGAGCGTACGCCGAGGCCAGGCGGGCTCGGCAAAGACGATGTCGCAATCTATCCAGGCGACGGCCTCGCAGGAGGCCGGCAGGTGGTCCAGCGCCACGTTGAGAAGGCGCTCTTTCTGCCAGAGCGTGTCGCCCTGCCGGATCCGGCGCAGATATCCGCGTCGCCTGATTCGAGCTCGAACTCGCCGACTGTCGCGAGTTCGACGGTAACGAGAGGGATGCTCAGGCGGTCCCGAAAGACGCGGTAATTGAAGCGTCTGCTGCGGAAATGTTCGGGATTGAAATACGACGTGATTGCCCAGAGGTTCTGAGCGCTCACCATCTGTGCTCCACCATCAGATGGCCGGATATTCTAGCGGAATTGATGAGCTAGAGCATCCCTGGCGCTGCCCCCTGGCTATTGGGACGGCCTGGCGCCTTCGCCGATCGATTCGACCTCCCGCCAGACCCTCAACAGATTGCCGCCCCAGATCTTGGCAATCTGTTCTTCGGAATAGCCCCGCCGCACCAGTTCGAGGGTGACGTTGAAGGTCTCGCTCGCGTCGGACCATCCGTCGATGCCGCCCCCGCCATCGAAATCCGAGGCGATGCCGACGTGATCGATCCCCGCGACCTCCACGATGTGGTCGATGTGGTCCACGAAGTCGGAGACGTTGGCGCGGGGCCAGCGGCTCTCGATTGCGGCGCGCTGCTCGTCGTATCGCGCGCGCTCGTCCGCCGAGAGGGTGTCGAGGGACGCGCCCGGCGCCAGACGATACTCGGTGCGCAGGGCCGCGATCGCCTCCGTCTTCTCCGTGGGAGGCGACTTCACGAAGTCTGCCAGCGCGACCGCCTGAACGACTCCGCCGTTATCCCTCAGCGCCAGCAGCTGTTCATCATCCAGGTTTCGCCGGTGCTGATTGACGGCGGCCGCGCCTGAATGCGACGCGATGATGGGCGCGCGCGATACCCGGATTGCGTGGAGCATGGCCTTTTTCGAGCTGTGTGACACGTCCACCATGATCCCGAGGCGATTCAGTTCCCGGACGACCTGCTCGCCGAAGGCGCTCAAGCCGCCATGCTCCTCGGGAGCGTCGCCGAGCCCCTCGTTCGGAGTCGCGGAGTCGGCGATGTCGTTGTGCCCGTTGTGGACCAGACCGAAGTAGCGCGCGCACTGGTCGTAGTAGTCGCGCAGAAGACTGATGTCGCGCCCGATCGCGTAGCCATTCTCCACGCCGATCATGGCCGCGTGCCGGTTGCCCTCCTGCAGCGTCTCCACCGCAGAAGGCCGGCACGCCAGCATGATGCGATCAGGATGGGTCCGCGTCATGCGGAAGATCCCGTCGAATTTCTGCTGGGCGGTCCGGCGAGCGGCCGCGTATCCCTGTTCCGTGCGGGGACCCTGCGCGACA
>JBFWPD010000338.1:0-4906 GCA_050250175.1 Vicinamibacterales bacterium | reverse complement strand
AGCGTCTCGAGCAGAATCAGGAACGCCAGAGTCACAGACTCCCGGCGTTCGAACATCTCGTCGGGGGCGGCGTCGGTCAGCACGGGCTCAGGCAGCCAGGTGCCGACGTACTCTTCGCGCCGGGCGCGCGCCGATTTCAAGCGATCGAGACACAGCCTCGTCACAACCGTGGTGGCAAATGCCTCGAGCGATTTCACGTCCGAACGATCGGCGCGGCTCAGGCGCAACCATCCGTCCTGGACGACGTCCTCTGCCTCGGTGGCGCTGCCGAGCATGCGGTAGGCCACCGAGAACATCAGCGGCCGAAGCGAGCCATAGCCTTCGTCCTGCATTGTCGTCAGGCGGCACGTCAGAGAGTCATGAGACATGCATGTTCATCGCCGTCTTGTTCTACACGCATGACGAGGCAGGTACCCCGCATGTGACACGGCAGGCCCGGGGACGTGGGTTGGCGAAGAACCTAGTCGGAGACGGCGAGCTCGCCCGGGACGATTGGCCGGGTTCGCGGGAGGCGGCCCAGCCTTGCAAGATTCCCCACGAAGGCGAGGATCCCGAGAAACACCACGAGCTTGAGCACATCGAAGGTCTGGCCCGTCGGCAGAACGCTCCACATGAACCAGAGGGCCGGCTGCGCCCAGCACACGGCCCAGACCGAACCGTAGAAGTAGCGGCGTTCATGCCCCTCGCCCTTTGTCGAAGGTTTGACGCGAGGAAGCTTGCCGAGCGCACCCAGGATCCAGATCGATCCGGCGATCGGGAAATACAGCTGCTGATAGAGCTGCTTCAGCTGCCACTCGCCGGTGGCAATTGCCAGTACGAGCCCGGCGGTATTCAGAACCGCAAAGGTGATGACCTCACTCCACGCAAAGGTGTAACAGACACGTCTGTACAGCGGGTTCGGGCGATCCTCGGTGAATCGGATGATGTATGGACGGGGCTCGACGCCTGGCAGGCGGCCTCTCAGCCCCGCGACGCCCGTGCCAAGCAATACCAGCCCGAGCCACACGGCCATGCGCGAATCGAATCCCCGCTCGAAGAGGTCGAAGGTCAGCGGACCGGGCGCGATGAAGAAAACGAAGATCCAGATCGGCCAGTGGTTGAATCGATAGTAGAGCTTGTTGCGATCGCGGATCTTCCGGTGAGCCGCGTATTCGACTGGAATCTCCAAGGCCAAAGTCGTGTCGGTGGGTGCGTCAGTATACCGCGTAGCCCAGCCGGTAGAAGACGATCCCGGCGGCAACCGCGACATTGAGCGAGTCAGCACGCGGCTCCACGGGAACTCTGAGACGGACGTCAGCCATCGACGCGACGTCGGGCGTCAGTCCTGCGCCTTCGGTTCCAATCAGCAGAGCCAGGCGCGCGGGGCGTGGACTGGACGCAAGCGCTTCGAGAGCGACCGCCGGCTCCTGTGGCGTCAGCGCGACGAGCGTGCACCTCTCTTTCACCATGGAGAGATCGCCGGGCCAGCGGCGTGCCCGAGCGAAAGGTACGCGGATGGTGGCTGCCATCGACGTCCGGACAGCCTTCCGGTAAAGCGGGTCGCAGCAGGTGGGACTCAACAGAACGGCGTCAACTCCGAACGCGAAGGCATTGCGGAAAATGGCGCCAAGATTCGAAGGGTCCGCAACGCCCTCGAGCACCGCCAGCATCCTCACCCGATCGAGCAACGCTGTGAGGGAGGACACCTCAGGACGCTCCGCCAGGGCCAGACAGCCCCGATGCACATCGAACCCGACCAGCGTGGAGAGCGCCTGCGGGCTCGAGACGTAGATTGGAACGTTGTCGTCGAGGTTGGCGAGCACGGGCTGGAGCGCGACAAACGCCGCTTCATTCAGCAGCAGCGATCGCACCCTGCATCGGCCGTCCTCGAGGAGGCGATGAACAACCAGCCGGCCTTCGGCAACGAACAGCCCTTTCTCACGGACGAGATGAGCGTCGGCAACGTCCCGGTAGTCTGCGACGCGCGGGTCTTCGCGTGCGTCCAGGCGAATCGGTAGTCCCACCGGGCGTACGTTACCATTGCGCCTCGTGATTGCCTGGATCAGGCGCTGCGGCGCGGCGGCCCTTCTGGTCTGTTTCCTGGGCTTTCCCGCTTCTCTCAGCGCCCATCCGGTCCCGTTCAGCTATCTCGACTTCCGTGTCGGAGCCGACCGGATCGAATCGTCGATCGTCCTGCACCTGTTCGACGTCGCCCACGAGTTGGGCGTCGAGCCGGTGGAATCGCTGCTCGATCCCGCGGTTCTCGACGCGCGGGCCGACGCGGTCATTCAGATCCTTCGCGAGAGGCTGCGGGTGGCGGCGGACGGGCGGGCGCTCATGCCGCGTCAGTGGTCTGCCCCGGAGCTCCTGCCCGAACGGCAGTCGCTGGCCGTCCGCGTGGAGTACGAGTCACCGGGCGCGCCGGGCATCCTGAGCGTGACGGCTGATCTGTTTCCCTACGATCCCCAGCACCAGAGTTTTCTCAACTTCTACGAGGACGGCCGGCTGATGTCGCAGGCGATTCTCGCCCGCGGCAGTCCAAGCGTCGAGTACTTCACCGGCACGCCTCAGGGCACCTTTGCGGTCGTCCGCAAGTTCGTTCCCGAGGGCGTGCACCACATCCTCATCGGCCCTGATCACATCCTCTTCCTCGTCGGCCTCCTCCTCGTCGGCGGCACCCTCCGGCAGCTGCTTCTGGTCGTCACCGGCTTCACGATTGCTCACAGCATCACGTTGTCCCTGGCCGCGCTGAACATCCTCAATCCGCCGGCCCGGTTCATCGAGCCTGCCATCGCCCTCAGCATCGTGTATGTGGGAGCCGACAACCTGCTCGTCCGTGACGGACGCGACGTCCGCGGCTGGATTGCCTTCGCCTTCGGGTTCATTCACGGATTCGGATTCGCGAACGTCCTCCGGGACATGAATCTGCCGACTCAGGCGCTCGGTTGGTCGCTTTTTTCCTTCAATCTGGGTGTCGAAATTGGACAGATGTTCGTCGTAGTTATCGTTGCGTCAACTCTCGCAGCTGTGCGGGCCCGAAACGAGGTAGCCGGGCGGTATCTGCTGGTCGGCGGGTCGGTCGGCGTTATGATCGCGGGGGCTTTTTGGTTCATCCAACGAGTGTTCTTCTCAGGAGGAATGGCATGAGACGGGCAATAGTGCTCGGGGCGCTGATCGGGATCGGTGCGATGTCGATGTCCATCGCGGCCTTTCAGGCACCGGCGCAGGGCGGGGCGCAGGCGCCCCCCTCGGTCACGACCGAGAAGCTGAAGGACAATCTCTTCATCCTCCGCGGAGGCGGGGGCAACACCGCGGTCTTCGTGCAGTCGAACGGCGTCACCGTCGTCGACACGAAGAACCCGGGATACGGCGCGCCGATTCTGGCGGCCATCAAGCAGATCACGAGCCAGCCCATCACGCGGATCATCAATACCCATACGCATGGGGATCACGTGAGCGGCAACGTCGAGTTCCCGACGGGGATCGAGATCGTCGTGCAGGAGAACACCGCGGCGAACATGAAGAACATGGCGTCGCCGCCTGGAATGGGCAGCAACACGCCTCAGCCCAGCATCTTCGAGCGCAACAACGGGCGCGGGCTTCCAACCCGGACCTACACCGATCGGCTGACCATCGGCACCGGGGCCGATCAGATCGACCTCTACTACTTCGGTCGTGGGCACACCAACGGAGACACCTGGGTGCTGTTCCCGGCGCTGCGCGTGGTTCATTCCGGCGACATCTTCCCGAACAACGCCCCGCTTCCCCTGCTGGACGGCAACAACGGCGGCAGCGGCGTGGCTATCCCTGATACGCTCATGAAGGCGCACGCCGGGCTCAGCAAGCTGGCCGACACGATCATCACCGGCCATGGTCCGAACGCGACGTTCGCGAACCTCCAGACCTGGGCGGAAGCCAATCGTACGTTCCTCGAGATGGTACGGGCCGGCAAGAAGCAGGGCCAGACGGCTGAGCAGATTGCGAGCGCGTACCAGGTGCCGGAAGGCATGCAGCCTGCGCGCGTGCTCGCCAACGTTCAGAACATCTACGGCGAGCTGCCGTAGCGCTTCGCTCTCGACTTCGTCACAAGCAAGCGGGCCGCGGCAGACTGCCGCGGCCCGTTCTGTTTTCGTGGGACGTCGAAGCAGGTTTCGATCAGGCCCTGGCGGACACCCCGATTGGACA
The DNA here is from genome assembly GCA_050250175.1 of Vicinamibacterales bacterium. Classification (GTDB taxonomy): domain Bacteria; phylum Acidobacteriota; class Vicinamibacteria; order Vicinamibacterales; family CAVVIG01; genus JBFWPD01. Next base: position 742 of record JBFWPD010000338.1, on the reverse strand, counting down.
GCTCACGCCGGTCCCGCCCAGCCCGCAGTAGCCACCCGGATTCTTCGCAAGGTACTGCTGGTGGTATTCCTCGGCGTAGTAGAACTCCGGAGCCGGCAGGATCTCGGTCGTGATACGGCCGTGACCGGCTGCGGTCAACTCGCGCTGGAACGTATCCTTCGATTCGAGGGCAGCCGCTCGCTGTTCATCGCTGTAGGCGTAGATTCCTGACCGGTACTGGGTGCCGACGTCGTTGCCCTGTCGCATCCCCTGGGTCGGGTCGTGATTCTCCCAGAACACCTTCAGCAGGTCGGCGTATGACGTCACCTTGGGATCGTAGACAACGAGCACTACTTCGTTGTGTCCGGTCAGGCCCGTGCAGACCTCGCGATAGGTCGGATTCGGCGTAGAACCGGCGGCGTAGCCTACCGCGGTGGTGTACACGCCGGGCAGCGTCCAGAACTTCTTCTCCGCCCCCCAGAAACAACCCATCCCGAACAGCGCGCGCTCGTATCCGCGCGGGAACGGGGCCTCGATGGGCTGGCCGTTCACGAAGTGCGCCGGCGGAACAGGCATCCGCGTGGCACGGCCCGGCAGGATCTCGTCCTTCGCAGGCATTCGAGCTGACTTTCCGAACATGAAGCCTCCTTGCCGCAGAACGTCAAGGCTCGGGATCGGGGGTGAACTGCAGGGCCACCCCGTTCATGCAGTAGCGCAGACCGGTGGGTCTGGGGCCGTCTGGAAAGACATGGCCGAGATGCCC
>JBFWPD010000337.1:0-4912 GCA_050250175.1 Vicinamibacterales bacterium | reverse complement strand
GTCTCCTGTTCGGCGCGCTTCCTGCCGCCAGACACCTCCAGCCGCTCGACGGCGTAACATTGCGCAACGGCAACCGTTCCTCGGGCGACGGCAAAGAGCGACATCGCATTCGCGGCGCGCTGGTGGTGGCCCAGGTGGCGCTTGCGTTGGTGCTGCTTGTCGCATCCGGCCTCATGATTCGCACATTCCAGGCACTGGTCGCGGTTCAGCCCGGCTTCGCTGGGCCAGACGAGTTACAGATGGTGCGTCTCACTATCCCACAGGCCGAAGTGGAGGACCCTGAACGTGCGACCCGTACGTTTGAAGAGATTCTGAACGGCATCGTGGCGATCCCTGGCGTGACGGCTGCAGCACTGACCAGCTCGGCGCCACTGGAGCCGTTCATCCAAGGCGACGCAATCCTCTTCGAGGGCAGGACGTATGCGGCCGGCGAGCTTCCTGCGCTCCGCGAATTCAAGTTTGTTTCGCCGAACTTCTTTCGGACGGTAGGCACCCCAGTGGTCGCTGGACGCGATCTCACATGGACGGACATCTTCGACCGCAGGTCTGTGGCGGTGATTTCCGAGAACCTTGCCAGAGAGGTGTGGTCTGAGCCGTCGGCAGCGCTCGGCAAGCGCATGCGCGAGAATCCCGTGGGTCCCCGGCGGGAGATCATCGGTGTCGTGGGAGATGTGCATGACGACGGCGTTCATCGCGAAGCTCCGGCGATCGTCTATTGGCCCCTTCAGATGGAACACTTCTGGGGAAGTCCTGTCTGGGCGCAGCGGTCTGCGACGTTCGTGATTCGCAGCAGCCGCACTGGCACGGAGAGTTTCCTCGATGAGATTCGATCGGCGGTATGGACAGTGAACCGCAATCTTCCGCTCGCACAGGTGCGGACACTTCAGGATGTTTACGCCGGATCCTTGGCGCAGGTGTCGTTCACGCTGGTGATGGTGGCGATTGCTGGGGGCTTGGCGCTGGGGCTTGGCATCGTCGGCATCTACGCGGCACTTGCCTGCGCCGTTGCTCAACGAACCCGTGAGATTGGCATTCGCATGGCGCTTGGCGCACAACAATCCGAAGTGCGACAGATGTTTGTGCGTTATGGACTCCGGTTGACCATCGTAGGCGTCACGATTGGCGTCGGCGTGGCGGGGTTCGCGTCACCGTTGATGTCGTCACTTCTGTTTGGGGTGAGTCCTGTCGACCCCGTGACGTTCGTCGTGGTCTGTGTCGCCTTGCTGGGTGTCAGCGCGTTGGCCAGTTACATCCCAGCGCGACGGGCGACCGCCATTGACCCGCTGACGTCGTTACGCACAGAGTAAGAGTGAAGGTGTAAGACGAGGTTGCCGGACCTCGCCGCCTGAACACACGCTCGAATCGCTTCAGATCCGAGTGGCTGATCCAGCGGATCGCGAGTACGTGCTCGCGTTCCTCCAACGAGAGAACTACAAGCAGGCGGTCCTGAGCAGGACCATGTGTTTCTGGCGGAGCATTCAGGCGAGCTCGTGGGCGTCGTGAGACTCGCGCGGGAACACGAGACTTTAGTCCTGCGAGGCATGCGCGTGCACTCACGCCTGCAGCGGCAAGGTATCGGACGTCGTCTCCTCGAGACTCTTGGACGGGAGATAGGGGACGAACGCTGTTACTGCATTCCGTTCCGGTGGCTCGTTGGTTTCTACGGTGAAATCGGCTTTCAGGAGATCGAGGTGACGGATGTGCCGCCGTTCCTCGCCCAGCGGTGTGCCGGGTACTTGGAAAAAGGGCAGAACGTGGTGGTCATGCGACGAGAAGGTCGCACTATGAGGTGATGACCGTGGTCGCTCGACCGGGATACGCCCTCTGTATACCCCTCCATCTTCTTTAACTCGTCCAACTCTTCGAGCGTCAGCTCTGTCGAAGCGCCTGGGCGCGGTCGATGCGCGAAGCTTCACGGTGGCACCTCGTCTCATTCGACTGCTGCTCCTGACGGATCGACACACCTCGCCGGCGTCCGGGCACTTCGAATAGAAACGAACACGTCAGAATGAACCGACACTAGAATGGATCAGCAGGTTTCCGATGAAGCCGCACCAGTCCCTGCCCAACGACGTCGATCTCGCACACCTTCACGTCGCCGAATTGATCGAGTTCCGGCCGGATCAGGGCATCATTCGCCTGCACGAGCAGCGTGTGGTGCTGCTGAGCGCCGCCGCGATGGGGCTGATGCGCAAGGAGTTGATCGACACTCTGGGCCTCGAAACGGCGAGATGCCTGTTCCTGAGGTTCGGGTACGCCGACGGGTACCACGACGCCGTGAGTCTTCGGGGTCGATCCCAATGGTCAACGCCCCTCGACGGACTGCACGCCGGCGTCGTCCTGCACCGCCTCGAAGGCCTCGTCCGCGCGGAGATCACGAAGCTCGAACACGATGCCGCGTCAGGCCGGTTCGAAGAGGAAATGGTCTGGCATCACTCGTACGTTGCCGAGCAGCACGTGCACCATTACGGCAAGAGCACCGCACCAGTCTGCTGGTCCCTGCAGGGGTATGCGAGCGGCTACGTCAGCGCGTGTCTGGGACAGGAGATCTACTTTCGTGAAACCGGCTGCCTCGCGCAAGGCGCGCCAGCGTGCGCGGTGGCCGGGAAGGACGCCGCGAGCTGGGGGGACACGCTCGAAGCCCTTCGCGCCGACTATCACAGCGAGGATCTCGGCCAACAGGTTGAGCGCATCCGCGAATCGGTGCACCAGCGTCTCCAGGAGATCGAGCGCCGCGAGCGGCTCGTGGCGAAACGAGAGCGGGAGCTGAACCTGTTGCGCGAGCGGGTCGCCCGGGAGGCCGCCTCCAAGCACTTCATTGCGGGCAGTGCGGCCATGCAGGATGTTCTCGAGCTTGCGGCTCGAGTCGCCCCGCTCGACACGACGGTCCTCGTCCACGGAGAGAGCGGCACCGGCAAGGAATTCATCGTACGGATGATTCACGACCAGAGCCCGCGCGCAGCTGGTCCCTTTGTCTCCATCAACTGCGCCGCGTTGACGGAGAGCCTCCTGGAATCCGAGCTCTTTGGCCACGTGCGCGGCGCCTTCACCGGCGCTGTGCGCGACAAGCCCGGACTCTTCGAGACGGCTGCCAGGGGGACGCTCTTTCTGGACGAAATCGGCGAGGTGGCGCCGACGGTTCAGGCAAAGCTGCTGCGAGCGCTCCAGGAGCGCGAGATACGCCGCGTCGGGGGTGAGCGTACGATTAAAGTCGACGCCAGGGTCGTCGCGGCCACGAATCGCGACCTCCGATCGGCCGTGGCCGCCGGTACATTCCGCGAGGATCTGTATTTTCGGCTCGGGGCGTTCGTGATCAACGTTCCGCCGCTGCGCGAGCGCCGGGAAGACATTCCGCCCCTCGTACACGACTTCGTGCGCCGTGCGGCCAGCCGTGCGAAGAAGGACGTCGTCTCAGTGTCGTCTGACGCCATGACGTCCTTGATGAGCTATGGTTGGCCAGGTAACGTTCGCGAGCTCGAGCACGCGGTCGAGCGTGCCGTCATCGTCGCCAGAGGTCCCAGCATCCGGGTGCGGGAGTTGCCTCCGGAGGTGTCGCAGAAGCCGGTCCACCCGCCTTCCGATGGCGATTACGATCTGCGTGCACAGGAACGAGCCATGATCGAACGCGCCCTGGAGAGGTTTCACGGCAATCGGCGGGAGACTGCCGAGGCCCTGAAGATCAGCGCGGTGACGCTCTGGCGAAAGATGAAGCACTACGGTTTGAGCGGAGCTCCGTAACGACACCAGGCGCCCGGGCGCTGTCATTCAGATCGAACGCCCCATCTTTCATTTTGAAAGATGCGCACCTGCCACTGTTCCAGCCCGGCTCGCCACGCGTCCAGAAAACCTCGCAATAAAGAGGACTTGCCCGGCACACGCACGCGGGCCTACGCTGGCCTGCCGCTTGCCTCTCTACCTCTCATTCAGCTGAAAGGAGCTGACATGAATACACGCTCCGTAACCTTCGCCAAGACGGCCGACATCAAGCCGGGCGAGCTGGCGTTGTTCGAAGTGGCCGGCCGGCGCATCGCGGTTGCGAACGCAGACGGGCGATTCTTCGCGATTGACGACACCTGTACGCACGAGCAGTGCTCGCTCGCTGAAGAAGGGACGCTCGAGGGGACAGTCGTGACCTGCGGTTGTCACGGTGCACAGTTTGACGTGACGACCGGCGCCGTCCTGGCGCCGCCAGCCCCGGAGCCGGTGACGGCCTACGGGCTGCGCGTCGATAACGGCGATCTTGTCCTGGAGATCTGAATGCCGCCCTCGTTCGTCGTTGTCGGCGCCAGCCTGGCTGGCGCGACAGCGGCTGCTACTCTTCGGCAGGACGGCTTCGATGGCGACATCACGCTCATCGGGGCAGAGCCGCACCCGCCGTATGAGCGCCCGCCGTTGTCGAAGCAGTATCTCCGAGGCGAGTCGCCGTTCGAGAAGGCGCTGGTCCGTCCCGTGGCCTTCTACGACGAGCATCGAATCGAAACCGTCCTTGGCGTGCGCGCCACGCGCATCGATCCGGCCGAACGGGTCGTGCACCTGGAAACGGGCCGGCGCGTCCACTACGACAAGCTCCTCATCGCGACAGGCGTTCGCAATCGCCGGCCGCCGATCCCCGGACTCGATCTGCCGGGTGTCTTCGAGCTCAGGTCAGTGGCCGATGCGGATGCGCTTCGGAGACAAGTCGCCTCCGGTGCGCGGGCGGCGGTCATCGGGATGGGATTCATCGGGTGCGAGGTCGCGGCGTCCCTTCGCCAGAAGGGCGTCGACGTCGTGGCGATCGAGCCTTCGGCGACGCCACTGTTCCGCGTGCTCGGCGCGGAGGTCGGAGCGGTCGTCGCCGCGATACATCGCGATCACGGTGTCGAGACGATCTTCGAGGATCTCGTCATACGCTTCGAGGGGCAGGGACAGATCG
>JBFWPD010000336.1:0-4917 GCA_050250175.1 Vicinamibacterales bacterium | reverse complement strand
GGCGGATCGGTCAGCGCGACGACCACGTCAGGCCGGTCGAGCCTGAGGCCGGCGTAGCAGGCCGAGAAGAAATAGGTCATGTAGTTGGTGGCGCGTCCTGCAAACCGTTCCTTCCGAAAGCGGGTGCCGCGCGCCCGGTAGATCTCGACGCCGCGGATCGACTCACGATTGAAGAGGGACCAGCCGTCGTGTCCGTTGCCCGCGCCGTTCGACGGCTGGAGCGGCGGACCGGCGACGACCGAGACACGGCAGCCGTGCACGCGGACCAGGTCTTCGCAGAGGTCCGTCAGCAGCTGGCCGGTGGCGGTGGTGTCGGGATAGAAGGATCGATTGAAGAAGGCGACGTGCATCAGGCGGCCTCGTGCGCCGCGCCGAACAGGCGATCGCGGACGCCCGGTTCGTCTTCGCTCAATCGCAGGTGCGTGGCACACCATGCCGCCGCAGCAAAGATCACAGCAGGAAGGCCGTAGCCGGCCAGGGCAAGGCCGTCCATTCCACGCTGGATGACCGCAACGGCCGTCAGGGCAATGAAGGGCAGCGCAAGCACGGCCGTCGCGCATCGGAGAAATACTTCGGTGCGATCGATGTGCCTGTCGACAGCCAGATAAAGCGACAACGAGAATGCAACGGCCGGGATGCCAACCTGCACGGGAAGAGTTGCGCCTGACTGATTCAGGACCCGCCAGGTCTGCAGCGGCGTGAACGCGGCCGGATCATGGAGATAGAACGGGATCGTGACGGCACCGGCAGTCGCCAGGACGATCCCCATCGAGAGCAGGCCCTGACGCCAGCCTGCACGGTTGACCATCGAGGCGCCAATCAATGGCAGCAGCAGCGCAAAGTTCGCGCGCGACGAGAGCCCGATGCCCAGCAACACCGAGCAAAGCACCATTCTTCCGCGAGCCTGTCCGGCCGTGAGCGTGGAGGCTCCAAGCAATCCAAGGACGAAACACAGGATGTAGAGACTGTTGGCGAGAAGATCGCCTCCAGTCACGTATTCGTGGACAACCAGTGGGGACAAGCCAAGGACGGCCGGCACCACCATGCGGCCGGCCCGCGAAGCATGCACGTACAGAAAAGCCGCTGCCACGGCCAGCCAGAACACGTTCTGAAAGGCGCTGTCACCGAGCAGCACGAACGGTGTCGCTAGAAGAACAGCGCCGGGCATCGGACTGATCGGATTGCCGAGGTACGTGCGCGAGTTATAGGGAAACTCGCCGTCAAGAAGGCTGTTCGCTGCGACGTTCAGTGCCTCGTTGCGGTCGCTGCCGCCGCGCTCTGTTTCATCGGCATAGGGATGAACGGCAACAAACAGGGCGATGACCGCCGCCGCGGCCAGGCCCGACGTGATCGGCGGCACCCGGTCGAGAGACTGCCTTGCCCACCTGCTTCCGTCGCGCTGCAGCCACACGAACAGAGCGAGGGTCGCCGCGAGGTAGCTCAGCGCACCGGCACCTCCCAGGTACTTGTAGACGACGCCGACCGACGGCAGTGCGAAGCACAGCCAGGGGGCAAGGGCCCAGACCACGGTGCAACTATCCGTTCGTGGAAGACGTGCCGACGGAAAGGGTCACGCCCTGCTCGGCTGCGTAACCAAGCAACGCGTAGAGAAACGCGGTGATGCCCAGGAGCTCTCCGGACTCCTCAATGGAGTTCTGGATGATAAGGGCCAGCTGACTGGCGGTGTTGGTCGCCAGGTAGCCCTCGATCAGATCTCCTCCCACGGTCGCACTGACGTAGACGACACCGGCCAACAGGAAACGCCGTGCGTGCCGCCGTGGAAGCGCCAGCAGGAAGCGTGCGTAGAGGATGGCGACAATGGCAACAGCGCCGATCGCCGGCATCACCCACGTGTGATAGAAGAACGGAAGCGACGACTTCCCGACAGCGCTCGCAAAGCCCGGACCGAGGATGGCATCGTGTATCTGCGCAGCCTCGTCGACGCTCAGATACAGGAAACCTGCGACCAGCCCGATCCAATACGATCGCCATGCGGCGGCTCGTTCCGCCCGGGCAAGCACCGCGAGCACCACCGCCGTAAGCAGGAGGCACAGGGCCGAGTAGTACGCGGGCAGGTTGGCTTCCTGCGCCATGTCGAAGAACCGGGGCAATCCGTAGAGCGGATGCCCCGGCATGACCACACTGCTCAGCGTGCCGGTGACGATGTACGCGACGGTGAGCGACACCGTCATGGCGAGCATTGCGATCGCAAGCTTCCGCGCAGCAATCTGAACCGACACGACCGTGCAAGGCTTCGGAGAAACGTGACCCGAATCGGCGCCGGCGGTCGGCGGCGGCATTTCGATTACTCGTGAAGCTGCGAGCTCAGCGTTCCGTCAGTCTGGTCTCGAGGCCCGCAGCCACCAGATCGCGATCCTTCTCGCTCAGGTACCAGTCGGTGGTGCGATGCAGGCCATCCATGAACGCCACCTTCGGCTCCCAACCCAGGAGGCGTTTCGCGAGACTGTTGTCAGCGACGCGGTTCAGCGGACCGGTCGGCATCTCGGGGTGCAGTTCGATCTCCGCCTTGTGCCCCGTATACCGCAGCACTTCCCGGGCCGCGTCGATGACCCTGGTCCGTTCCATCGTTCCCAGATTCACAGCCGTGCCATCGTCGATCTTCTCCGCGGCCAGAATGGTGCCGGAGACGATGTCGCTGACGTGCGTCCAGTTGCGAATCTGCTCGCCCGTGCCCCAGACGACATAGGGGTCCTGCTTGACGAAGGCGCGGGCGATCATCGCGATGACCGCGTGGTTCTCGTGGCCGCGGTTGCCGTAGACAGTGAAGTACCGGCAGTTCGCCGATTTCATGCCGGTCTCTGCCGAGTAGGCGCGGAGCGTCATCTCTCCCATCAGCTTGGCCCAGCCATAGAGGTTGTCGGCGTCGTAGGGCGGGCCGACCATGTCCTCGGTGAGGTAGAGAATCTCGCCCGGATTGGTCTGCAGGTGATTCGGATAGACGCACCCCGAAGAGGCAAAGACGACCTTCTGCACGCCGGCGCGATGAGCCGCCCGGAACAGGCTGCCGTCGAGCGCCAGATTCGTCGCGCAGGCGACCTGGTGAAGGTCCACGTAGCCGCGGCCGCCGTGATCGGCGGCCAGGTGAAAGATCAGATCGATGTTCCGCACGGCCGCTGCGAGCACGCCCGGATCGTTCAGGTCGCCGTGCACGAACTCGACCAGCTTCGCATCGACGTGGCCACGAATGTTGTCGAGCCGCCCGCTCGACAGGTTGTCGACGACACGGATGGCCGCGCCGCGCTCGACGAGCGCATCGACGAGATGCGATCCGATGAAAGATGCTCCCCCGGTAACGAGGACCCGAACATTCCGCCAGTTCATTGCCTGTTATCCTCAGCTATGGTGCTTCGTCACGACTTGATCGCCGAGCACGAGCACGTCCATCTTCGTACGTAGAAAGCAGTCGAGAGCCTCCGACGGATGATGCACGATCGGTTCGTTCTCGTTGAATGACGTGTTGAGCAGGATCGGAACGCCCGTGAGGCGTTCGAATGCCCGAATGAGCCGCCAGTACGACGGGTTGCCTTCGCGGCTCACGGTCTGAAGCCTGCCGGATCCGTCGACATGAGTCACGGCTGGAATTACCTCGTGCTTATCGGCCCGGACCGGATAGACCTGCATCATGAAGGGATCGGGGACCGACCCTTCGAAAAAGTGTGCATGTGCCTCTTCGGCGACCGAGGGCGCGAACGGCCTGAACTTCTCCCTGAACTTGATCTTCGTGTTGATGATCTCGCGCATGTCCGCCCGCCGGGGATCCGCGAGGATGCTGCGGTTGCCGAGCGCACGGGCGCCCCACTCCATCCGCCCCTGAAACCATCCCACCACGTCGCCGGCAGCGATGCGGGCAGCGGTCCAATCCGCAAGCGCCTCCTGATCGGCCATCCGGCTGACATCGCAATCCGCGAGGTCCGCGGCTCTCGCACGAAGGGCCGCATCGATCTGACCGTTGGCAAACGAGGGCCCCCAGTAGCCATGGCTCATGACGAAACCGCGCTTCCCGCCGAGCACCTGATTCCAGACCCAGAATGCAGCTCCGAGCGCGGTGCCGTTGTCCCCGGAAGCGGGCTGGATGTAGACCTCCTCGAACGGGGTCCTCGCGCGGATCTTCCCGTTGGCCACGCTGTTCATCGCGCAGCCTCCCGCAAGACACAATCGCTTCAGCCCCGTCTGATCACAGAGACCGTTGAGCACATGAAACGCCGCCTCTTCGAATACCGCCTGAAGTGATGCCGCGATTGCTTCGTGACGCGCGTCGACAGGCTCCTCCTGGCGCCGCGCGGGGCCCAGCAGGCGCTCGAGCTTCTCCGAGTACACCCTGCCGAGCACCGGCTCGCCGGCGTCCCACGTCATGCCCGCCCCACCCGACCAGTGCTGGAAGTACGACAGGTCGAGCTCGAACCGTCCGCCCGGGAGCAGTTCGATCAATCGCCTGATCTCCTGCGTGAACTCGGGCCGTCCGTAGGGCGCGAGTCCCATGACCTTGAACTCGTCGCCGAACTTCGTGAATCCCAGGTACTGGGTCAGCGCGAGGTAGAGCACGCCCAGCGAGTGCGGGAAATAGGTGCGGTGAGTGACGTCGAGCGAGGATCCCCGTCCCACCGCCCAGGACGTGCTGACGAAGTCGCCAAACCCGTCGATTGCGCAGACGGCCGCTTCGTCGAACGGCGACACGAAGAACGTGCTCGCGAGATGGGCGGGATGATGCTCGACCCAGTGCACCGTGGGCCGCCGATCGCCGTCACGGAGACCAAGAGCGTCCGCCACGGCTTCCGGAACTCGCGCGACCTGGCGGTAGTTCGACGCGCGGTCCTTGAGCATCTCGCCCTTGGGCCGATGGCTCAAGGCGAACAGGCCCTTGCGCAGAAGATGGGCGCGCGGGTTGCGCGAAACGCC
>JBFWPD010000335.1:0-4920 GCA_050250175.1 Vicinamibacterales bacterium | reverse complement strand
GAGCTGCCCCCAGCCGAACCATGGAGATCGCTCGCGCCAAGGCCGAGCTGGCCCGTCACCCGCTCTACGCCCGCGTGGACTCGCTTCCGCGGCTACGCACCTTCGTCAGGCACCACGTCGCCTGTGTCTTCGACTTCATGTGGCTGCTGAAGAGCCTGCAGAGAGATCTCGCGCCGGTGACCGTGCCTTGGCTGCCGCCGGCTGATCCCGACGCTACGAGGCTGATCAATGCGATCGTCGTCGACGAAGAGTCGGATGTTCTGCCCTACCGCGAGGGATACGCGAGCCACTTCGCGTGGTACGTGGAGGCGATGGAGGAGCTCGGCGCAGGCACCGGCCCCGTGCGAGCATGGGTCGAGCGCATGCGTCCGGGCAGCGAACCCCTCGCCGCAATGCGCGACGCCGGCATGCCCGCGGCGGCGTGTGAGTTCGTGGCGACCACGCTCTCGTTCCTCGCCGAGCCTTTGGCGATCCGCGCCGCCGTCTTCTTCCACGGTCGCGAGGACGTGATCCCGAGGATGTTCCTGCCGCTTGTCGAACGGCTGACGGCTTGCGAGGTGCCGTGCGGTCGGTTCCTCTCGTACTTGCAGCGGCACATCGAGCTCGATGGCGGCGAGCATGGGCGCGCGGCCGATGCGCTTCTCCAGCGGCTCTGCTCCGCTGACGTTGCGCTTCGCGAGCGAGCCGAAGATGCCGCGCTTCGCGCGCTCGACGCACGGCGTCAGCTCTGGGATGCAATCTTTGCTGCTCTGTGAATCGCCGAATCACCCGTGCGAGGCGCACGGAGGGCCCCTCGCTGCGGTCGCTGCGGACGATCCTGAGGGATCAGCGCGTGGAACCCTCATCGGCCGGATCGTCCACCGGAAGCGGTAGACCCTGCTTGCTGCCCAGACAGCCACCGAAGCCTGGTCCGGCGAGGTCCCTCAGGGTTGCAAGCCCCCCAACCGCGAAGCTTGTGAGCGCCACTGTGACCCGTCGTTTGTGTCTCCAGCCCGTGTTGGAGCCGGCAGTGACCAGCGCGCCGATGAGAGCGCCATGGAGGAACACGAATCCCAAGCGAGGGATGTGTCCCGAAAGCCCGAGGGAGCGCAGTGCCTTTTCGAAGCTTGTGAAGACCTTCGCCTGTCGGCCACGGCGAAAGGCGTTGGGTTCGCTCAGAGCGAGAGCGACAAGGGACGCTGCTTCCGTATTGAGCTCGAGTGCCGGCTCCACATACGCTCGAACAAAGGAGTCGATCGTCAGAGAATCGAGCGTCCCCTGGAGACGTTGGAACTGAGCGTCCGCGAGAGGGGACAACCGTCTCGCGAAAACGGCGTCGAGTAGTTTCTGCTTGCTTCCGAAATGGTAGTTGACGGCGGCGGAGTGCAGACCGGCTTCCTTCACGAGGGCCCGAACCGAGACCCTCCCCTTGCCGCCAAAGGCGAGCAGCCGCTCCGCGGCATCGAGCAGTTTCGTGCGCTGATCCTCTTTCATGCTACGTTGCCTCAGGCTTGGGCTGTGGAACCACCCTGCCCTTCTTGCGCCGGCCGCGGACGAGCAATCCGAGGTCCTCGAGCAGCGCGTAGGCGACTGGTGTGACGAGCAGGGACAACAAGAGACTCAGCGCCTGGCCACCGACGATGACCTTGGCCATGTCGGCGCGGTTGGCAGCACCCGGACCCTTGCCCAGCGCGATCGGGATCATCGCGGAGATGAGCATCAGCGTGGTCATGAGGATGGGCCGCAGACGCACGCGGTTGGCCTCCATGATCGCCCACGCGCGAACGCGCCCGTCCTCGCTCTGCCGCCCGAGCCAGCGCTGGAATCGGCCGCCGAAGCGTGCCAGCTCAGCACTGCGCCACTCGCCGGGGACGACGCTCGGGTCCGCCGCCGCGCGGCCGCGCAGCACGTTGGTGTAGTCGATCTGCAGGATGCCGTTCTTCTTGACGATGCCGAAGAGCAGGAACAGGCCGAGTACCGAGAACAGGGTCAGGGGGTTGCCGAGCACGAGCAGCGAGACCAAGGCGAAGGGAATCGTTAGTGGCACCGCGAGCAGAATCACGATCGGATGCACGTAGCTCTCGAACTGCGCCGCCAGGATCATGTACATGAGCACCAACGAGAGCAGGAACGCGAGGAAGAACGCGGCGATGGAGTCTTGCTGGTTCTTGGCGCGACCAACCGGTGTGAATCGATAGAGCGGCGGCGCCTCCAACTTCTGGAAGGCCGCGTTGAACTGCTCGAACACGGTGCCCATCGGTGAACCAGCGAGGTTGGCGATGATCGATATCTTCCGCTGCCGCTGCGCGCGATCGATCTGAGAGGGACCGATGGCCTCGCCGGCTTTGCCGATGCTGCCGAGACGCACAAGATCGCCGCGTGCGGAGCGCAGAGTGAGGTCCGGCAGTACCGCGGCGTCGTCGCGGTCCGAGGCAACGGCACGAAGCCAGACGTCGTAGTTTTCACCGCCAGTCTCGTCCTTGTAGTCGGTGACAATCTCGCCGCCAACCAGCGTCCGCAGCGCCGACGCAACGTCGGCGATTGCGATGCCGAGGTCGCTGGCGCGCAGTCGGTCGACCTCGATGCGGACCTCGGGCTTGCGCGCACGCAAGGTGGTGTCGACGTCGGCGATACCGGGCGTGGCGCGCAGGTCGGCCATGATGCGCTCCGCGTACTCGTTGAGAGCGCGCAGGTCGGGGCCGATCAGTTGGAACTCGACATCGGCGTTTGCGGTGCCGATTGAGACGACCGCCGGAACCTGCACGCTAGCGCGCAGTTCCGGCCAGGCCGTCATCATCTGGCGCGCGGCCAGCATCACCTCGAGCTGCGTGAATGGCGCCTTGCGCTCGTTGAGTTCGGTGAGTCGCACGTAGATCGAGCCCTCCGCCACCGGCCCTTCCCCAGCGGCCTGCCGGCCCGTGGTGTCACCGATCTGGGTCAGCACGTGCTCGACACCAGTCATTGCCGCAAGGCGTTGCTCGATGGCGGCGAACACGTCGCTGGTGCGCGCCAGCGTCCACCCCTCTGGAGCACGAATTGCGACCTCGAACTCACTCTGATCATCCTTGGGGATGAAGTCGAAGCCGACCATCGCGAACAAGCCGCGGTAGTGCAGTGTCTGGATCGGGAACAGGCTGGCTCCCGAAACCACCGTGGCCAGCACGATGGCCCAGCGGTGGCGCAGCGACCAGCGGAGCGCGCGAAGGTAGGGCCGTTCGAACAGCCATCTGTAGATGCCGCCGCCCTGGTGGCCACCATGACCCTTCGGGTCCACGTTGCCGACCCGTAGTAGTCGCGACGACATCATCGGCGTGAGCGTCAGCGACACCGCGAGCGACACGAGGACGGCGACAGCACATACGACGCCGAACGAACGCAGGAAGCGGCCGACGACGCCGCTCATCAGCGCAATCGGCAGGAAAATCACGAACAGCGAGAAGCTGGTCGCGAGCACGGCGAACATGATTTCCTTGGTGCCTTCGAGTGCGGCCTGCGCCTTCGGAAGGCCCTTTTCCTCCATCCAGCGGAACACGTTTTCGATCACCACCACGGCGTCGTCGACGACCACGCCAATCATCAGCACCATCGCGATGAGCGTGATGTTGTTGACCGTGAGACCGAACGCACTCATCACCGGGAACACGGCGGCGATTGACACCGGGATCGCCACTGCGGCGACCACCGTGGGCCGCCAGTCACGGAGGAACAGCAGGATAGTGAGAACCACGAGCGCCGCGCCGAGCAGCAAGTGGATCTCCACCTCGTGCATCGAAGCGCGGATGAACCGCGATTGATCACGCGTCACCGTCATCGTGACGTCGCCCTTGCCTTCGCTGGCGAGCGTCTCGCGCAACACCTCGATCCGCGCCTTGACGACATCGATAACTTCGACCGTGTTGCTGCCACTTTGCTTCTGCACCACGAGCGATACGGCATTACGACCGTCAAGACGCGTCAGGCTGCGGGGCTCCTCGACCGTGTCCTCGACGTTGTCGTCGGGGCCGAGGTCGCGCACGCGCACGGGCTGGCCGTCGATGTTGGCGACGATGAGGTCGGAGAAGTCGCGCGGGTCGCGAACGCGGCCAACGGTGCGCAGCACGAGCTCGCGCCGTTCCTGCTCGATGCGGCCGCCAGGCAGCTCGAGGTTCTGACGAGCGAGCGCTTCTTTCACGTCGCTGATTGCGAGCCCGTAGGCCTCGAGCTTGCGCGTGTCGACGCGGATCTGCACGGCGCGTGGCCGGCCGCCCACGATGCTGACCGAGCCAACGCCCGACAAGCCACTTAGCTCGTCGCCGATCTGCTTGTCCGCAATATCGGTCAGCTCGCGCAGGTCGCGCTGGCCGGCAACGACGATCGTGAGCACGGGCTGTGCGTCGAGGTCGAACTTGTCGACGATCGGCGTGTCGGTGCCGGTGGGCAGCAGCGAGAGGATGGTGTTGACCTTGCCCTGTACTTCCTGCTGCGCAACGTCGCGGTCCTTCTCGAGCAGGAACTGCACGGTGACAACTGAGCGGCCCTCAGTACTGGTGCTGCGAAGTTCGTCGATGCCGGAGATCGTGTTGATCGCGTCCTCGACGAGCTTGGTGACACCCGTCTCCATCTCCTCGACTGAGGTGCCAGGCCGGTTCGTCGTGACAATGACGACGGGCAGATCGACGTTGGGAAACAGGTCAACGCCGATGCGAAAGATCGTCACGAGGCCGAGCACGACCGGTAGCAAGCACAGCATCACGGTGAAGACCGGACGCTTGATGCAGAAGCCTGGTAGGCTCACTTGCGGCCTCCGGCTGGCGGGGCCACGTTCACTGGCACGCCCTCGGCGAGCCGCGCCGCGCCACTAGTGACCACCTGATCGCCCGGCGCGAGGTCCCCCTTCACGACCTCGAGGAACCCGCCATCATGCATGCCGGTGGTCTCCTTGTGCTCGACGGCCTTGCCGTC
>JBFWPD010000334.1:0-4938 GCA_050250175.1 Vicinamibacterales bacterium | reverse complement strand
CTGCTGGCCGCGTGCTCTGGCCAGCAAGCGCCTGACAACGACGGTCGCACAGCCGCCGCGTCGCCCAACGCACAGGCAGAGGGCGCGACTCGCTCCGCCCCTGCTGACGACGACGGTGCCGAGGCGAAAGACCACGTCGACGTCGCTCCAGACGTCCAGAAGCGTCTCGGCATCGCCGTCGCGCCCGTCACGTCTCAACCGCTTGCGGTGGCGCTGCGTGTCACGGGTTCGGTGCAACCCATCGAGAGCCGCCTCGCCCGTGTGCGGCCACTCGCACAGGGGCGGATCCTGGAGGTGCTCGTGAAGGTCGGCGACCGTGTCTTGCGGGGGCAACCGCTGGCTCGGTTCGACAACATCGAGGCGGGAGCGGTGGCGACCGAGCGCGAGCGTGCGCGAGCCGAACTGGCTCGGCTTCGCGTGCAGCTCGGTACGCTGACGCGGCAGGTCGAACGGGCTCGCCGGCTTGCTGAGATCGGTGCGGTCCCGCAGCGCGAGTACGAGGCGAGCCTCGGTGAGCAGCAGCAACTCGAAGCCTCCATCCGCGCCCAGGAGAGCGCGATCGAGGGGCTCGACCTTCGGTTGCGCCGGTTCGGGACGGCTGACGCCGCCGCAGACGCCTCGTCGGTCGCGACGATTTCCTCGCCCATTGCCGGGGTCCTCGTGCACGCGGCAGCCGCGCCGGGTGACGTCGTCGATGCCACGACCGAGCTCTTCACGGTCGCCGACATCAGTCGGCTCTACGTGGAGGCTCAGGTATTCGAGAAGGATCTCGGTGCGGTCCGGAAGGGACAGGCGGCGACGATAACCGTCGACGCGTACCCGGATGAGCGGCTGCCCGGCGTCGTGGCGGTCGTCGGCGCCGCCGTGGATCCCCGGACGCGTAGCGTCCCCGTGCGGGTCGAGGTGGCGAATGCCGGAGACCGCCTGAAACTGGACATGTTCGCGCGAATTGCGCTGGCGACCGAGGCGACGGAACAGGCGATTGCGGTGCCGCGCGAGGCTGTCCAGAACCTCGACGGGCGGCAGGTCGTCTTCATTCGGTCGAGCGACACGGAGTTCCGCGTGCGGCACGTCGCGGTCGGTCGACTCTCCGGACGTCTGATCGAGATTACGGAGGGGCTTTCTACTGGTGATGTCGTCGTCACCACGGGCGCGTTCAAGCTGAAGTCCGCCATGCTGGCGGGCACCCTCGGCGACCACGATGACGATGCCAAGGAGCCGCAGCAGTGATTGCGCGCGTCATCCAGTGGAGCATCCGCTGGCGGATGCTCGTTGTCAGCCTCAGCCTGAGCCTGGCCGCGATCGGCGTGTACGCCGCGTTCCAGCTCGCGATCGACGCGGTCCCTGACGTCACGACCAACCAGGTGCAGGTCAACACGGTGGCACCTGCCTTCACGCCGGAGGAGATGGAGCAGTACGTCACCGCACCACTCGAAGTGGCGCTGAGTAGTCTTCCCTACAAGGAGGAGATCCGGTCAGTGTCGCAGTTCGGCCTGTCCCAGGTCACGGTGATCTTCAGCCCATCGCTGGACGTCTACCTCGCCCGCCAGTTGGTCCTCGAGCGGCTCATTGACGCCCAGCGCGATCTGCCGCCTGATGTCACGCCGGAGCTGGCACCGGTCTCAACCGGACTTGGGGAGGTCTACCAGTTCACCCTTGTGAACGCTCCTGGCCAGTCGCGCCACTCACTCACGGACCTGCGCACAACGCTGGACTGGTTCGTCAAGCCCCAACTCCGCACGATTCCTGGAGTCATCGAGGTTAATAGCTTCGGCGGTCGCGAACTGCAGTACGAAGTGCTGGTCGACCCCGCGAAGCTGGCTGCCTACGGGTTGACTGTGGGGCGCGTGATCGACGCCCTCAGCCGCAACAACGCCAACACGGGTGGGGCCTATCTGGAGCAGGGGGGCGAGCAGCAACTGGTACGAGGCGTCGGTCTGATCCGTAACGAGCAGGACATCGAGCGCATCGTGCTGACGGCTACTTCGGGAACGCCCGTCCTCGTCGGATCGGTCGGAACCGTGCGGCTGGGCGCGCAGATTCGTCAAGGCGCAGCGACCCGCGACGGCGAAGGCGAAACCGTGCTCGGCGTGGCCATGTTGCTCAAGGGCCAGAACAGTCGCGTCGTGGCCCATCGTGTCGCCGCGCGGCTCGAGGAGATCGAGAAGGCCCTGCCGGCCGGGATGGCGATCGAGCCCTTCTACGACCGGAGTGTGCTCGTCGAACGGACGATTCGCACTGCGACGACCAATCTAATCGAGGGCGGTCTCGTCGTCATCGCCGTACTCTTCCTGTTTCTCCTGCAGCTTCGGGCGGGGCTGATCGTGTCGTCGGCCATCCCCATGTCGATGCTCTTCGCCATCTTGGGCATGTGGTATTTCGACGTCTCCGCCAACCTGATGAGCCTCGGCGCCATCGATTTCGGACTGATCGTCGATGCGGCCGTGATCATCGTCGAGAACGCGGTCCGGCGACTGACCGATCGGCGGCGGGCCCTTGGCCGCGCGCTGACCGTCGCCGAGCGCCACGACACCATTGCCAACGCCACAATCGAGGTCCGACGGGCCAGCTTCTTCGGCGAGATCATCGTGATGGCGGCGTACCTGCCGATTCTGTCGCTCGCCGGGATCGAAGGAACGATGTTCCGGCCCATGGCGCTCACCGTGATCCTGGCACTCATTGGCGCGCTCCTGTTCAGCATGACCCTGATCCCGGCGCTGTGCGGGATGTTTCTGCGGGAACCGCGCACGATCGCGGCTCCCGAGGACGCGCATCACGGTGACGAAAACCCGTTCGTGCGCCGGCTCCAGCGCTGGTATGCGCCCCTCCTCTCGCACACGACGGCGCGGCCGATTCGAACGGCCGTGGCCGCCGGACTCGTGGTGGTCGTCTGCGTGGCGTTGTTCCCCTTGCTGGGCTCGGAGTTCCTCCCCAAGCTCGACGAGGGCGCCCTGGCTATCAACGCCGTCCGGCTCCCGAGTGTCTCGTTGGACGAGGCCGTCCGGATGACGACGGAGTTGGAGCGCCTCGTGAAGGAGTTCCCGGACGTCCAGACCGTCGTCAGCCGCATCGGCCGCCCGGAGATCGCGACCGACCCGATGGGGCCGAACATGGGCGATACCTACGTCATGCTGAAGCCGCGCGACGAATGGACGACCGCCGAGTCGCGCGAAGAGCTCATTGAAGCGATCGAAGCGAAGCTCTCGCAGCTGCCGACGCAGGCCTACGCCTTCTCTCAACCGATCGAGTTCAGGATGCAGGAGCTGATCGAGGGTATCGGCGCCCGCTCCGACGTGGTCGTCAAGGTGTTTGGAGAAGATCTCCAGGCGCTGAGGAAGTCTGCTGAGGCCATCGCCGGAGTCGTTCGTGGCATCGAGGGCGCGGGAGACGTCAGGGTCCAGCAGGTCACGGGCCTTCCGATGCTGCAGATCGTCGTCGACCGTGACGCGGTGGCCCGCTACGGTATCAACGTCGCCGACGTGCAACAGCTCGTGCAGACGGCCATTGCCGGCACGGTGGCGACCCGCGTCTTGCAGGGCGTCAGGCGCTTCGAGCTCGTCGTCCGGCTGCCGCCCGACATCCGGGAGGAGGAGGCTGACTTTGGATCGTTGCTCGTGAGCGGGCCCAATGGCCAGTCGATCCCCCTGGCGCAGCTCGCCCATATCTCGAGCGTCGAAGGGCCGGTCGAGGTGAGCCGCGAGGAAGGTCAGCGGCGGATCACGGTCGAGATGAACGTCCGCGGTCGTGACATCGGCAGCTTCGTGACCGAGGCGCAGGCGGCCGTCGCGAACACGGTCACATTGCCGCCCGGCTACGTCATGCGATGGGGTGGGCTGTGGGAGAACCTCGAGAGCGGGCGGAATCGGCTCCTCATAGCCGTGCCAGTAACGTTCCTCCTGATCTTCTTCCTGCTGTTCGTGACGTTCGAGTCCGCGACGCAAGCCGCGCTGGTGTTCACCGGCATCCCGTTTGCCGTGACCGGCGGCGTCCTGGCGCTCCTGCTGCGCGGCCTCGAGTTCTCGATGAGTGCTGGCGTCGGCTTCATCGCGGTATCCGGCGTGGCCGTCCTCAACGGTGTGGTCATGGTCGCCTTTATCAACGAGCGCCGACACGCGGGTGACTCGGTCCTCGCGGCCGTCCGCCAGGGTGCTCTGGACCGTCTGAGACCTGTATTGATGACCGCTGCGGTGGCCAGCTTTGGCTTCCTGCCGATGGCCCTCTCGCGAACGGCTGGCGCGGAGGTGCAGCGTCCCTTGGCGACCGTGGTGATCGGCGGACTCGTGACGTCGACGGTCCTGACACTCCTGGTCCTACCAGCGCTGTATGCCTGGTGGTTCGGCAGAGATGATCGCGATGCTGCGCTTGCGCGAGGTGACGCGTGAGAAGGACCGTGTTTTCAGTGCCGCGAATGGACTGTGCTGCCGAGGAGCGACTCGTTCGGATGGCGTTGGCCGGTCAGGCCGCCGTACGTCGGGTCGATATCAACCTTGGGACCCGGCGCGTGACGGTGATTCATGAAGGCGGGTCCGGGGCGGTGGAGAACGTACTGACGTCGCTACAGCTGGGCTCACATCTGGTCGAGCAGTCCGATGCCTCGAATCGGGACATCGCTATCCATCCGTCACCTCACGACGAGGCACGAACGCTCGCCGCAGTTCTTGCCATCAATGCGGCGATGTTCGTCGGCGAAGTAGTCGGGGCAGTCTGGGCCGATTCGTCCGCGCTACTGGCCGACTCGCTGGACATGTTCGCCGACGCCGCCGTGTACGGACTTGCCCTGTTCGGGGTGCACCGGGCCCACGCAACACAGCTCAAGGCGGCTCGACTGAGCGGGGTGCTGCAGCTACTCCTAGCCACGGGCGCCCTGTTCGAGGTGGTGCGCCGACTCCTCTTCGGAAGCGACCCAGAAGCTCCGCTCATGGTCGCCGTTGCCACCGC
>JBFWPD010000333.1:0-4952 GCA_050250175.1 Vicinamibacterales bacterium | reverse complement strand
CCCGCCTCGGCGTTCCGCACCCACTGCAGAAAGTCCGCGGAGTTCAGGTATCCGGCCGTCGTTCCACGGGTGTCGAACTCGTCGAGGGCGGCAAACAGTTCCTCGGGCGATGATGGCGCGGCGAGCGGAGCGCTTTCCGCGGCCGCGGGCGGCGGTACGGCGGCGGCCGGCTTCTCACCGGTCCCCCACGCGACGGCGCCGAAGACAGCCGCATGACGCGAAGCGACCGCCGTTCCCGGTGGCACGACCCGCAGCTTCCAGGTGAGACTTTCGTTCACCGGAAAATAGCACTGCGTCTCATCGCATGCCTGGTACCGGAACGTAACCGGGACGGTGATCTCTCCAGGAGCCACCGAGGGGTCGATCCTCAGGCTGGCCCCCACGACGAATTCGCGCTCGAAAACGCTGAGCGGCGTCTCGACGCCGTTCTGGCGGAGGTCAGTGGCCTCCGGAAAGACAATCTCCTCGACCGTGACTCCCGCCGGCGGTTCCGGCGTGAGCTCCATGGCGATGAGAAGGGGATCGCGCGGCTCGTTCGAGTTCGCGTGGAGTCCTTCGGGCAGGAGGGCGCTCAGGGCAACGCGTGCGGTGCCGCCCGGCTCCACGCCGTCGCGCTCGACGAGCGCCGCGACTTCGGCGCGCGGCGGTCGCAGCTGGGCGAGAGCACACACCGGCAGCGCCAGAAGAAGCAGCGCCGCCGCTGTGAGCTGTCGATGCACGTGTCTATTTCACTTCCTTGAGCGGGATGACGTCGAAGTTGGTCGAGAACGGCTCGCCCGAGAACTTGGTCGGCGGGAGATCCTGATACATGAAGTCCCACTTCCAACGCTCTGAAGGATTCGACGTCTGCAACCAGTGCCGGGCTTCGACCGGCCGCGAGAACGTCAGCCCGTCGATGCCTGCGAGACCGG
This sequence comes from Vicinamibacterales bacterium, assembly GCA_050250175.1. Lineage (GTDB taxonomy): Bacteria > Acidobacteriota > Vicinamibacteria > Vicinamibacterales > CAVVIG01 > JBFWPD01. The sequence continues at coordinate 4,041 of JBFWPD010000333.1, read as the reverse complement.
CGGGGTTGTCGCCGATCGCGGCGGCGATGTCGCTGCGCACCTCGGCGCTCGTCGTGTAGGTGAAGTGCACACCGAGCGCACGGCCGAGCTCGACGACAATCCGCCAGTCTTCCATGGCGTCGCCCGGAGGCGCGATCGCGCGCGAGGTCCCCTGCAACCGCCCCTTGTCGTTGACGTAGGACGCTTCCTTTTCGACGTAGGTTGCGCCTGGCAGCACGAAATCCGCTGCCTCAGCCAGCGCCGTCAGGAGGACGCCCTGGACGACGAGCAGCGTCAGCTTGCCTGCTTTCCTCGCGTCGAGGATCCAGGTCAAGTCGCCGATCGAGCCGTCAGGTCCGGGGTCGAAGACGTAGAGCGCCTGGATGGCGCCCGACTCGACCGCCGATCGTAGAGCCGCGATGTCGGCGGGGCCCTGCGGATCGCCGGCAGCGCCCGCGACCAGACCGAACGCGCGCGCGCCGTTGACGTTCGGCGCGTCGACCTCCGGCACGATGAACTGGGTGCGTTCCGGCTGCTGCTTCGCGCTCGTGCGCCAGCTGACGCTGATCGCGTCCGCAACGGCGATGGAACCAAGCTGGTTGACGAGGCTGCCGAAGAGGAAAAGCTCTTCATTCGATGCGTGGGCCGAGAGCAGGAAGCGAAGCCCGCCACGCGCATCGGCGGCGCGGCGCGCAATCCCGCTCGTCGCGTCGTGCCAGCTGACGGCCTGAAGCGCACCCTGCGCGCTGCGCGCCATTGGACGCCTCAGGCGGCCGTCGCCCTCGATCCAGTGATAGTTGAAGCGGCCGATGTCGCACATCCAGTAGCCGTTCACTTCCGGGGTGAAGCGCGGCGTAAACCGGATGAGTTGCGATCCCTTCGCCCATTCGGGCTTGGCCTTGATCCAGGCGGTGACGTTGCAGCCTTTCGAGCACTGCGTGCAGATCGTGTCGGCCGCGTTCGGGTTGTCCCAGGGGCGCGACTTGAAGCGATAGTCGCGGGTCGTGATGGCGCCGACCGGACATACATCCATGAGGTTGCCGGAGATCAGCGAATGGACGCCTTCTTCCTGGAAGGTCGCGATCTCGCTGCCGTAGCCTCGATCGATGACGTTGATCTGCGCGTCGCCTTCGACATCGCGCATGAATCGCACGCACCGCGTGCACATGATGCAGCGGTTGCGATTGAGCATCAGCGTCGGGCCGAAATCCACGTCGGCCTTGACGCCGTTGCCGTCGAACTCCCGGCGCGGGAACTCCATCCGGCTCTTGTCGGGGCCGAACGTGTATGAGAAATCCTGGAGCGGGCACTCACCGCCCTTGTCGCAGACTGGGCAGTCGAGCGGGTGGTTGACCAGCAGGAACTCGAAAACGCCGGAGCGCGCGGCGTCCACCTCGTCCGTGTTGGTCGAGACCACCATGCCGTCGGTGCAGACCGTCGAACAGGAGGTCTGCAGCTTCGGCATTTTCTCGATCTTCACCACGCAGACGCGACACGATCCATCGATGCCGATGCCCGGGTGATAGCAGTAGTACGGCACCTGGATGCCGCTCTCGATCGCTGCCTGGAGGACGGTCTTGCCTTTCGCGACCGTAACCTGGCGGCCATCGATGGTCAGCGTGACGGTTTCCATAGACAAATGATCATATGCCGCGCGCGGCGGGCCTGAAAAGGGCCGGGCTGGAGCGGCACTTGTGTTCCGGGTCGGCAAGCCGGAGCGATTCGCCGGTGATACCATCGACAGGCGCTCGTTCACCGAGCGCACCGCATGACTGCCCTGCCGGCTGCCCATTCCCGGCGCTCCACAGTTCCTGCTCTCTTTGCAGTCCTGGTGTCTGTTTCGCTGTTGCAGGCCGGTTGCGGCGACGGGACAACTTCAGCGGCGCCTCCGCCTCCGTCGTCGGGACTTCATGCCCTGACCGGAACGCACACACGGGTTGTGTGGGTGCAGCACGACGGCACCGATCCGGAAACCGAAGGGGATCAGCTGATCGTGATGGGGCTCGATTCCGACGATGGGAAGGGCGAGCGGGTGATCATCGCCGAGCGCGGCAGCTACCTGAAACCGCGGCTGACGTCGGACGGCCAGCGGATCGTCGTGTCGAGTCGCGTGATGCCCGGTCCCTCGGAGATCTTCATCGTCAACTGGGACGGCAGCGGATTCCGGAAGCTCGCAGACGGGTTCGCCATGACTGTCTGGCGGAACCCCGCAGACGGCCGCGACTGGGTGTACGCAGGGACGGAGAACGAGGGCTACGACTTCGCAACCGTGACGCGGTTCCCGATTGACGCGCCGGACGAGCGCGAGATGGTGTGGAACACGTCTCTGGTGAGCATGGAGGGATTCAACGTCTCGCCAGACGGCCGCCTGGCAGGCGGCATGTATCCCTGGCCGGACGCCGGCGTTGCCGTACTGCCGAACGGTGCGGTTACCAGGTTTGGTGAAGGGTGCTGGACCGGGTTCTCGTTCGCCCGCGGCCCGATGTTCTGGTACTTCGACGGCGCCCACCGCAACGTGACGATGGTGGAGGTGGACAGCGGCAGCCGGTGGATGGTCAATCTCAACGACGTCGAGGGATTCGACGGCGCCGAGGTGTCCCATCCGAGATGGTCGAACCATCCCCGCTTTCTCGCAATCACTGGTCCGTATAACCAGGGTGGCGCCAATCAGGTGCGAAGCGGCGGGCCGCAGGTCGAGATCTACGTCGGCCGGTTCACGGAAGATTTCTCGGACGTCGAGGCCTGGCTCCGCGTCACGAACAACGCGGGCGGCGACGCACATCCGGACGTCTGGATGGATCTCGATGCGAGTCCTTATCCCGTCCGCTCCTCGGGCCGGATTGGACCGCCGAACGCTGTGTCGGCCCGTACGCGACGCGAGGCGCCGACGGGCGCCGCCGCCGGACGCGTCGTTCTGAATGTCCGCCTGGAGCAGCCTGGTCCGATTCCCGATCCTCAGGACATCCTGCCCTACCGGAACGCCCTCGTCGTCAACGAGTACGAAGTGGCAGACGTAATCGATGGCGAGTACCGGGAAAAATGGATTCAGATCGCCCAGTGGGCCATACGCGACGGCAAGGTAGTGTCCGGCGCGCAGAAAACCGCGGGCGCCGGATTCACTGTCACCGTGGAGCGCTACGACGCTCATCCCGAGCTCGAGGGCGAGCGGCTGATTTCAGCGGCCGAGGAAACGGATCTTCCTCTCTACTATGAGGCGACCGCACCTTAAGTCTGGTTCGCGACTCCGCGTGTTCGCGTTGGCCATGCTCGCTGTGGCCACCGCCGTGACCGCGCAGCCTCCCGAAGAACAGTGGGGACAGACCGATCGTGTCTACGACGGCCGCCTGACGTTCGTACGTCTCCGCTGGGGATCGGGCCGCGGAGGCTGGGGGTTCATGAGCAGGGCATGGGATCACGATTTCCCCCGCGCCGAACAGAACCTCTCGCTGATGCTGGACGAGATGACGGAGATTGACGTCAATCTGGACGGCAGCCTGATCCTGTCGCTCGACGATCCGCAGCTCTATCACTATCCGATCTCGTACATGTGGGAACCCGGCTTCTGGGAGATGACGACGTCGGAGGAAGCGGGCTTCCGCGACTACCTGCTCAAGGGCGGATTTGTCATCTTCGACGACTTCGAGGGCGACCACTGGTACAACCTCGAAGAGAAGATGCGCCGCGTCCTGCCCGGACTGCGGTGGGTCAAGCTCGATCAGACGCATCCGATCTTCGATTCCTTCTTCCGGATGACGACAATCGAGTTTCCGCATCCCAGTTACGGAATTCTCCCGACGTACTTCGGCCTCTACGAAGACAACGATCCGCGCAAGCGGCTGATCGCGATCGCCAACCACAACAACGACGTCGCCGAATACTGGGAGTGGTCGGGGCGTGGCATCTTCCCCGTGGACACGTCGAACGAAGCGTACAAGCTCGGGATCAACTACATGCTGTACGCGCTCACGCACTAGACGGGCGGGAGGGGCAGGACGGGCGGGAGGGGCTGGAAGGGCGGGACGGGCGGGAGGGGCTGGAAGGGCGGGACGGGCGGGAGGGGCT
>JBFWPD010000332.1:0-4953 GCA_050250175.1 Vicinamibacterales bacterium | reverse complement strand
CGGCCGGCATGGTCGAGGCAGGCCGGAAGCTCGCGTGATTGGGCGGGTCGGGCAGGTCGGACAGGTAAGCCTGGTAGGGCAGGATGGGCAGGTAGGCAGGAAGGGACCAGTTTCTTACCAGGCCTACCCGCCCTTCCCGCCCCGCCAGCCTTCCAGTCCTCCCGCCCGAGTCCCCGGCCGCCCTCTTCTCCCAATCGTCTAATGTCCTGTAAACTCGCGTAAGACTTCGAGTTCTCTGGAGAGTACCCGCATGCCCAAGTCCTTAGGGCTCCTGATGCTGGCCCTGACGATGCCGGCGACCGTCGCGGCCCAGGCGCAGACGCCCGCGCCTGGCGCGCCTGCGTCCGCCAACCCCGCGACTATCTGCGGGTTGCAGATTCCGCCGCCGCGGGCTTTGCCGCCGGCCAACTCCGGTCCGGTCGTCTACCAGATCATCCCGTGCTTCGAGGCACAGGGGAACCAGACGCTCGTCGATCCGTCGACCTACCTCTATTACATCCACCTGGAACCCAGCCGGCCGTCGGAGGGGGTCTGGGTGCCCTGGAACGAGGGGTCGGAGCAGACCATTCGCGAGGACTTTACCCGGCTCTGGGGCACGAACTTCCTCGACAACCTGTCGATCGACGTATCCGACTACACCTTCTCGAACGGGGTAGTCGGCAAGCTCGTGGCGTACCGGATGGAAGAGCGCCAGCGGGTCAAGATCGTGGACTTCGTCGGCACCGAGCAGATCAAGACCACTGACATCGACACGCGGCTGCGCGAGGCCAATGTCGGCATCCGGATCGATACGTTCGTCGACGCCGGTCTCATCCGCCGCGTGGAAGGCATCGTGCGCGACATGCTCCAGGAGAAGGGCTTCCAGTTTGCGAGCGTGACGCACACGATCGAACCCCTGTCGGGCGGTCCAAAGCTCGTGCACCTGACCTTCAACATGGACGAGGGACCGAAGGTCAAGATCCGACGCATCGACTTCGAGGGCAACCGCGCGATCAGCGACGGCGCGCTGCAGGGACGGATGGAGGCCAACAAGTCGGCCTGGTTCCTCTCCTTCATCACCGGCCGCGGTTCGTATCAGGAAGACAAGTTCGAAGAAGACGCCGAGCGCATCCTCGAGTACTACCGGGATCGAGGCTTCATCAACGCGCAGATTGGCGACCCCGAGCTGAACTATCTCGAAGACGAGTCCGACGACGAAACGCGCTGGGTGGAATTGCGGATCCCGGTGATCGAGGGCGAGCGGTACCGCGTGGGCAACTTCACCTTCGACGGCAACAAGGTGCTGGCCACCGACGTGCTGCGGCCGCTCTTCGACGTCGAGGAAGGCGAGTACTACAGCCAGAGCAAGATCCGGGACGGCATCCGGAAGGCGCAGGAGCTGTACGGCGAGGCGGGTTATTTCGAGTTCACCGGCTATCCCGATCCGCTGCCCCGCGAGAACGCCGCGCTCGACCCGCAGGCGCCCGCTGCTCTGGCGGCCGTGGACACCACACCGGAGCCTGAAGGTCCGCCGACCGTCGACGTCACGATGCGGATCCAGGAAGGGGACCAGTACTTCATCAACCGGATCAACTTCGTGGGAAACACGACGACCCGCGACAGCGTGATCCGCAGAGAGCTGCGCCTCTACGAGAACGGCGTGTTCGACACCCAGGCGCTGCAGTACAGCATCCGCCGCATCAACCAGCTCGGATACTTCAAGCCTCTCCAGGGCCCGCCCGTCGACGTGAGCTTCGTGAAGACGCCGGACACCACCGGCAAGGTCGACGTGCAGTTCAAGCTCGAGGAGCAGAACCGCAACCAGATCACCTTCGGCGCGGGCGTCTCGCAGTTTGAAGGCTTCTTCGGGCAGCTGTCGTTCCAGACCGCAAACTTCATGGGACGGGGCGAGAGCCTGACCGTCTCGCTGCAGGGCGGACAGCGAGCGCAGAACTACCAGCTGGCGTTCACCGAACCGTTCCTGTTCGATCGGAACATCTCGGGCGGCATCAACCTGTACAACACCGAGTACCGCTACGTCGGTCAGTTCACGCAGCGGTCGCAGGGCGGGTCCCTGACGCTCGGGCTGCCGGTGGGCAGCGGTTTCACTCGCGCCTACACCGCTTACAGTTACGAAAAGGTGCGCGTCACCGAGCTCAACGAGCTGTACGAGGATCCGGACCTGATCCGGAATCCGTTCCTCGCCGATGCGCTGCTGCTCAATCAGCGAGGCCAGCGCATCGTCAGCAAGGTGACGCCGAGCATCGTCCACAACACCATCGACCAGCCGATCTTTCCGACCACCGGCCGGCGCCTGACGTTCTCCACCGACATCGCGGGCCTCGGCGGCAACACGGCCTTCATCAAGCCGATGGTCGAGGGCGTCTTCCTCTTCAGCCAGAACAGCCGCATGTCGCTCGGCTTCCGCGGCCGGTGGGAGCACGTGAAGGGCTACAAGGACACGATTGAGCTGCCGATCTTCGAGCGTCTCTTCCTCGGGGGCGAGTACGACGTTCGCGGCTTCGATATCCGCACCATCGGCCCGCAGGATCCGAACACCGGGCTCGTGCTCGGGGGCAACAAGAGCCTGCTGTTCAACATCGAGCAGAGCTTCACGATTGCCGAACCCGTGCGGCTCGTCCTCTTCTACGATGCCGGCCAGGTACAAGCCGGCCCCCAACGCGACGAGAACGGCGTGCTGCAGCCTGGCAAGAGCTTCGCGATGAAGGATTTCAAGACCTCGACCGGTCTCGAGGTCCGCTTCTTCATGCCGGTGTTGAACGTGCCCTTCCGTCTGATCTTTGCCTACAACCCGCAACGAGACGGCGTCCTCGACAACTCGCGGCTGCCACAGAAGGCGTTCCAGTTCCGGTTCGCGGTGGGCACGATGTTCTAGAGGGCCCTCCGGCCGGAGGCGTCGTTGGCGGTGTGCAATCGTTGGGGTAGAATGGCGAGCTTCAGTCGAAAGGATTGGACCGTTATGAGAAGTCTGTTCGCTGCCGCGTCGCTGGCTGTCGTGCTGGGCGCCGCGCCACTCTTTGCCCAGGCGCCGGCCGCTGCTCCCGCAGTCCAGACGCCGCCCGCGCAACAGCAGGACGTGACGCCCCCTCCCCAGCCGCCGGCGCCGTTTCCGCAGGGTGCCAAGGTGGCGTACGTGAACCTCCAGGCGATCGCCCAGCTCTCCGCCGAGGGCAAGGCGGCGGCTTCGAAGGTCCAGGCGCTGGGTACCGAGCGAAGCAACGAAGTCGGCACGCGCACCAAGGCCCTCGAAGAGATGCAGCAGAAGCTGCAGGCTGGCGCCGGTGTGATGACGGAGACGGCTCGCCTGCAGCTCGAGCGGGAAATTGCCCGTCTGACGACCGAGCTCGAGCGCTTCCAGCAGGACGCGCAGTCTGAACTGAACGACCTGCAGGTCGAATTGCAGGGGCAGTTCCAGGAAAGACTCTTCCCGATCCTCGAAGGTCTCGCCAAGGAACACGATCTGCACTTCCTGTTCAGCGCTGCTGATGCAGGCTTGATTTGGGCGGCCGACGGTCTCGACTTGACGATGGAAGCGGTGAGCCGGCTCGACAAGGCGGCCCCACCGAAGCCATAGGCTTGATCAACATTCCCGCTCTGCTGGACCGGGTGTGCCACCGGTATCCGTCCCTGCTGGTGGACGAGATTCTGGAGCACGACCACGGCCGGCGGCTCGTCGCCGTCAAGAACGTCACCGTCAGCGAAGAGTACTTTCAGGGCCATTTCCCCGGCTCCCCGCTGATGCCGGGCGTCCTGATGCTGGAGTCGCTGTCTCAGGTTGCCGCGCTCCTGCTTCTCGAGCGCGAAGGCGGTTCTCCAAACCAGCGCATCTACCTCCGCGGCGTGGACGACGCGAAGTTCCGCCGTCAGGTCGTTCCAGGCGATCGGCTGCGCCTCGAGGTTGTGCTGGGCCGCCGGCGCACCAGTCTCGCGACGGCGAGCGCCACCGCGTCTCTGGAAGATCAGGTCGTTGCCGAGTGCACGCTGGTGCTCGGCGTGGTTCCCGACCGGACGCAGATCGATCCGACGGCGAACGTCCATCCCCTCGCGCAGGTCGGAGAAGGGACCTTCATCGGCCCGCACGCGACCGTCGGACCGCAGGTCCGGATCGGCGCCAACTGCCGCGTCGGGGCCTCCTCAGTCATCGACGGGAAGACGGACATCGGCGACGAAACAGAGATCTATCCGTTTGCGTCGATCGGCCTGGTACCCCAGGACCTGAAGTTCCGCGGCGAAGACACGCGCCTCACGATCGGCAAGCGGAACATCTTCCGCGAGTTCGTCACCATTCATCGCGGGACCCGGGGTGGCGGCGGTGTGACCGAGATCGGCGATCGCAACGTGTTCATGGCCTACGTGCACGTGGCGCACGACTGCCACGTCGGCAACGACACGATCTTCGGGAACATGGCGACGCTCGGCGGACACGTGCACGTTCAGGACTTCGCGAACATCAGCGCCGGATCCGGCGTTCACCAGTTCTGCCGCGTCGGGCGCTACGCGTTCATCGGCGGCTATTCGGTCGTGACGAAGGACGCGGTGCCATTTGCGCGCACCGTCGGCAACCGGGCCCGTATCTACGGGTTGAACACGATCGGGCTGATGCGGCGGGGGTTCGCGCCGGAAGTCGTGAACAAGCTGAAGCGCACCTTCCGCTACCTCCTGCAGTCGAAGCTCAATACGACGCGCGCGCTCAAGCAGATCGAGCAGGATCGCTCGCTCGCGTGCCCGGAAGTCGCGTATCTCGTCGACTTCATCCGTACATCCGAACGGGGTGTCATCCTCCGGCGCGCCACCAAGCGCGTCGAGGAAATGGTGGCGGATGAATGATCGGCGTCTGGGCCTGATAGCCGGCAACGGACGATTTCCATTCCTGGTGCTCGAGGCCGCCAGGAAGGCGGGCTACCAGGTCACCAACATCGCCCTCAAGGAAGAAGCCTTACCCGATCTCGAAGC
>JBFWPD010000331.1:0-4972 GCA_050250175.1 Vicinamibacterales bacterium | reverse complement strand
GACGGTCATAAGATCTGCTCTCACCTGCGGTCATCCAACCATGGATGTCCCAAGACCCGGGCCCCGCCCTGTTTCTTGTAGCACGAGGTGAATAGAGAGCCTCCGTGACGCGCAAGAAAGCCAGAACGCCTCCTCGACCCCACGACGAGAAGTCACGCCAGAAACGCGCCGCGCTTCCCGCCCAGACGCGTCCTGCTGATGACAATGACGCCTTTCCGATTGTGGGCGTCGGCGCCTCGGCCGGCGGCCTCGAAGCTTTCATCGCCTTGTTCAAGGCCCTGCCCGCAGATACGGGCATGGCATACGTACTGGTCCCGCATCTCGCACCGTCGCACGCCAGTTCGCTCGCCGACATTCTCTCGCGCACGACATCAAAGCCGGTGCAGGAGGTCGCCGACGAACCACGCGTAGAGTCCGACCACGTGTATGTGATTCCGCCCGGCCGCGAGATGGTGATCGAGCAGGGCCGGTTGCACCTTCGCGCGCGTGACGCTCACGCGATCCACCGTTCAGCCGATCGGTTTCTCCGTTCGCTCGCCGAGGACCAGAAGCACCTGGCGATTGGCGTCATTCTCTCCGGCACCGCTTCCGATGGCACGGTCGGCCTGAGTGCAATCAAGGCGGAGGGCGGCATCACTTTCGCGCAGGACGACACCGCGCAGCAAACCGGCATGCCGCACAGCGCTATCGCCGAGGGCTCGGTCGATTTCGTGCTTCCTCCTGAAGAAATCGCCCGGGAGCTTGCGCGCATTGCGCGATATCCGCGTATGCCCGACGGGGACCATGGCGCCACGGATTCCTCGGGCCACATCCGCCGCGTCCTGCAGATCGTTGACCAGGCCACCGGCGTGGACTTCACGCACTACAAGGCCAACACGCTCGAACGCAGGATTGCGCGGCGCATGATGGTTCGGAAGACGCCCAACCTGGCCGGGTATGCGGACCTGCTCCGCAGCACGCCCGCCGAAGTGGAAGCGCTGCATCGCGACCTGCTCATCGGGGTCACGAACTTCTTCCGGAATCCAGAGGCGTTCGAGCAGCTGAAGAGCAACGTATTTCCAAGGCTCGTCGCGCGAGATCGCAGTCGTGAGCCGGTGCGCTTCTGGGTGCTCGGCTGCTCAACCGGACAGGAGGCCTACTCGCTCGCGATCGCATTCACCGAGTACCTCGAAACGCTCGAGCAGCGGGTGCCCGTCCAGATCTTCGCCAGCGATCTCAACGCTGCGGCGATCGAGACGGCCCGGATCGGCACCTATGGCCAGGATATCGTCCAGGACGTCTCGCCGGAGCGCCTGCGGCGCTTCTTCGTCAACGTGGACGGCCGCTACCGCATCATCAAGTCCATCCGCGACATCTGCGTCTTCTCGCAGCACAACGTCCTCCTTGACCCGCCATTTTCCCGCATCGACCTTCTGAGCTGCCGGAACCTGTTGATCTATCTGAGCCCGCCCCTCCAGCAGCAGGTCATTCCGACGCTCCACTACGCGTTGAAGCCTTCAGGCATGCTCTGGCTGGGCAACGCCGAGTCCATCGGATCGCAGCACAAGGACCTCTTCGAGACAGAGGATCCGAAGCACAAGCTCTTTTCGAAGCGACTGGGCTCGACCTCAGGTGGGGCGTCATTCTCGCTGTCGCGCCCATCCACGCCACAGATCGAGCCGCTGAGGACTTCCGAGGCGCGCGAAGCCACCGATCTCTCGAAGGAAGGTGACCGCGTACTGCTCGCCCGGTTCGCACCCGCCGGAGTCCTGGTCTCTCCGGCGATGGAGATCATCCAGTACCGCGGCGAGGTTGGCCCCTACCTGTCCCCGGCCCCTGGCAGGGCGAGTCTCAAGCTGTTGAAGATGCTCGCCAGCGGCCTCCAGGTTCCGGTGCGCGCGGGCATCCTCAAAGCCAGGAAGACCGAGCGTTCCAGCCGCGAAGTCGCGGCGGAGGTTCGTTCAGGTGACGGCAGTCCGAGAAGTGTGACTGTGGAAGTCGTCCCGATCAGAGCAGGCGCGGGCGGCTTCTGGGTCCTGTTCGAGGAGCCGGCTGCGCGCCGGCCGGTGGCCCGCCAGCGGCGCGAGCGCCGGACCGACGACTCTGCGGGACAGGTCGCCCGCCTGTCGAAAGAGCTCATCGACACGCGCGAGTACCTGCAATCGGTCATCGACCAACAGGAGGCCTCGCACGAGGAGCTCCAGTCGGCCACCGAGGAGATTCAGTCGGCGAATGAGGAGCTGCAGAGCATCAACGAGGAACTGGAGACCTCCAAGGAGGAGATCCAGTCGACCAACGAGGAACTGGCCACGGTCAACGACGAGCTGCAGCACCGGAACGCGGAGTTGAATCGCACGAACAACGACCTGGTCAACTTCCTCGCGAATGCGCATCAGGCGATGGTGTTCGTCGGGCGTGACATGCGAATTCGCCGGTACACCCCCATCGCTGAGAGTCTCCTGAATCTCGGGCCTGGCGACATCGGCCGGTCTCTCCGTGACGCCAGGCTGAACATTGGCGAACCCGACCTGGAAAACATCGTGTCCACCGTCGTCGGGACACTTGCCGCCACCGAGCACCAGGTTCAGGACGAGCAGGGCCGCTGGTACTCCCTCCGGGTGCGGCCGTACCGCACCCTCGACGACCAGATCGATGGCGCGGTGCTGGTCTACGTGGACGTCGACGCTATGACCCGTGCTCGTCTCTACGCGGAGAGCATCATCGCGACGGTGCGTGAACCGCTGGTCGTGCTCGATACGGAAGGGACGGTCGTGACCGCGAACGCCGCGTACTACCGTGTATTCGGCGCGCAGCCTCGACTGACGGAAGGCGCGCGCTTCTACGAGCTCGAGGATGGCATATGGAACGCTTCTGAGTTGCGCCAGCTGCTGGACGCCGCAGTGCGGGGCGACGCGGTGAACGACCTGGAGTTGACACGAGACCGCGACGGCGGCGCCCGCAGGGTGTTGCTGCTCAGTGCGCGCCGGATCGTGGACCTCGCAAACGCTCCGCCGCTGGTGCTGCTGGCAATCGACGACGTGACCGCGTCGCGGCAGGCAGAGATCGTGCGGCGGCAGCGCGTGGCCGAACTGGCGGCGGCAGATCAAAGCAAGAACGAGTTTCTGGCAATGCTGGCGCACGAGCTGCGGAACCCGCTGGCGCCGATCCGGTCGGCCACCCAGATTCTCGGCATGAAGGGCATCCCTGAGGCCTCTTCGGAGAAGGCCCGCCTGGTGATCGAGCGGCAGGTGCAGACGATGACGCGTCTCATCGAAGACCTGCTGGACGTGGCGCGAATCACACAGGGAAAGATCGAGCTGCGAAAAGCCACGATCGACGTCCGCTCCGCCTTGAGGCGCGCGGTCGAGGTCGTGCAGCCGGAAGTGGATCAGCGAGGCCAGACGCTGTCTCTCGTGCTGCCACCCGGACCCGCGACGATACTGGGCGACCTCACAAGGCTGGAACAGGCCTTCGGGAATCTTCTCCAGAACGCCTCGAAATTCACCGGCCCCTCCGGTCATATCTGGGTGACCGCGGAGATCGTCGAGTCGCGCGATGAGTCCACGCGAGTCCTCGTGCGTGTGCGCGACGACGGGATCGGGATCCCGTCAGGCATGTTGCATGGCATCTTCGATCTCTTCAAGCAGGCGGGCACGTCGCCGCATCACGCGACCGGCCTCGGCGTTGGCCTGGCCCTCGTGGATCGCATCGTTCGACTCCACAGCGGCGACGTGACGGTCTCGAGCGCCGGCCCGAACCGAGGGAGCGAGTTCACAGTCGCGCTCCCTGCGGCCGGCGACAGGGAAGGCGATGGAACAGAGGCCGATCGCGACGAGTCTGTTGACGACAGCGAGCAAGGCCGGCGGATTCTCGTCGTCGACGATAACGTGGACGCCGCGGACAGCCTGGCGGAGCTACTCAGGCTGAGCGGGCATGAGGTACGTGTCGCTCACAGCGGTCCGGCTGCCCTGGAGCTGGCGGCGCCATTTCTCCCGCAGATCATCTTCCTGGACATCGCCATGCCGCGGATGGACGGGTACGAAGTGGCGAGACGGCTGCGCCGGCACACGGAGCTCAACGACCCAGTCATAGTCGCACTCACCGGATTCGGTCGCGACGTGGATCGTCAGATGGCGCGCGCCGCGGGCTTCGACGAGCTCGCGACCAAACCTCTCCATCCCGACACGCTCAGGCAGCTGTTGAAAGCCCCACGCTAGGGCTCGATTCTTCCCTCCGCACTTTCACGTGCAGCTGGGTGGATCATGTACGGGATGCCGCGATCCGTCGCGAGCGTCGCCAGCGCATCCTTCACTTCCCCGTCGAACTCCTGCCGATTGTCGGCGGGAGTCCCGCTGAAGTGACCTTCGATCCGCACGCGCCACGCCCAGTGCCCTTCGAGGGTGTCGTAGAAGGTTTCGAACGACTCCTCGACCGCCAGCTGGCCGTGCGGGAACAAGGGCTGAAACAGCGCCGTTCGACGCACCGACGAAGATCAGATCCATTTCGCCCTTGTCGGAGCGCGCGCGCCGTATCTCTCGCGCTCCCCGTGCGGGATCCGTCGTCCAATGGAACGCGAAGATGCTGTAGAGATGATCCACCGAGCCGGACGGAAGCGGCAGGCCGAAGGAATCGAGCACCTCTTCCTCGAAGAGATTCGTATCGAGAGTGATCGGGACCCGCTTGGCTCCGTTGCCCTGCTTCGACAGGAACTCGATGATCTCGTCTGTCATATCAGTTCGTCGCGAGGGCGGCCAGCGTGGCCGGTAGCTCGTCTGTGGAAGTGCTGCGTCGGACTTCTGCGTGCGCGCGGATGGCGCGGGCGTGTGGGCATCCAGATGGCGCGCGAGATGACCGCGAGAGCGGCGAGCTGAGGAAGGAAGGACGGCGGCGGACGGCGGGACGTGTCACTGGCCGGCCAAGCGCATATGCGCGTGACCGGCCGGCGACATTGTTCTTCTAGCCTTCGGTGAGCTGCGGCTCCGGCGTCTTGCCG
>JBFWPD010000330.1:0-4981 GCA_050250175.1 Vicinamibacterales bacterium | reverse complement strand
GATTCGTGCCCGACGTTGAGATGAAGCTCCGACCGCTTGAAATCAGGAATCACGCTGCGGATCGCGCCGAGCGTTTCGTCCACCTTGTCGGCGTTCTTCGACATGAGCGTCATGCCGATGACCGTCTGGAAGTTCGATCGCTTGATGCCGCGCAGGCGCTTGAACGTCTCGATGCCCCGCTCCCAGCTGCCCGGCAGTCCGCGCACCTCGTCGTGCAGGGGCTGCGGGCCGTCGAGGCTGATCGTGATCATCAGCCGGCCCACGCCCCGGGCCAGCGTGCGTTCGGCAAGCGTCACGGTCTTGTCGCCGAACCAGCCGGTTGTCGGGAAGTTCAGGAGGAAGAGCGAGCGGCAGTTGCCCTGGATCGCGGCCACGAGATCGTCCAGATCGCGACGCATGAACAGTTCGCCGCCGGTGAGGTGCACCCAGCGGAACTGAGACCAGCGCTCGAAGAACCGCCCGACCTCGTCGGGGGTCATCTCGTTCACGCTCTTCTTCTGCCAGATGTTGCACATCTCGCAGCGGAAGTTGCAGTGATACGTGGCGACGAAGGTGACCTTGTACGGCAAGGCCGGCGACCGCAGGTTGCCGCCGAGGATGGCGCCACCAAGGCCGATCTGCCGCGTCAAATTGCTCATGAAATTCCAACGATCGTAACAGAGGCTTCCGACACGGGTCAACGTGAGTGGCGAGCAAATTGCTTGACCCGCATGCGAAACGACCGCTATTCTTCGCAGGGAAAATGCAGGGCCGGCGTCATGTACCCGGCGCGGCTCTCGTATCCGAGCCGCATCAACCGCCCTCACCTCAACCGACTCCACATAGCGTGTCCGCACCCCGTGTCACAGTCGTCGTCCCGACGAAGGATGAAGAGGGACTCGTCGGCGAGATCGTCGATGCCGTGAAGCCCTTTGCCGACGAAGTGCTCGTCGTCGACGGTCATTCCCGCGACCGGACGCGGGAGATCGCCGCCGAGCACGGCGCGCGGGTCATCAAGGATCGAGGGCGCGGCAAGGGCGACGCACTCCGCCTTGCACTCGATGAAGCGGCGATGGAGATCGTCGTCTTCATCGACGCCGACGGCTCGCACGATCCAGGCGACATCCCGAAGCTGGTGGCGCCCATCAAGGCCGGCGAAGCCGACCTGGTGACCGCGTCGCGCGGCAAGGGCGGCAGCGACGAGCTGCACGGCACCGTCGAGCAGTTCATCCGCTACAGCGGGTCGCAGCTCATCATGCTGGCGATCAATTACCGCTGGAACGTCCGGCTCACCGACAGTCAGAATGGATTCCGCGCCATCAGGCGCGACGTCGGGCGGAAGCTCGGGCTGACCTCGAACCTGACGACGATCGAGCAGGAGATGCTGATGAAGGCCCTGAAGCAGGGATACCGCGTCAGCGAGATCGCCAGTCACGAGTACGCCCGGCGCTGGGGGACGTCGAAGGTGGTCGTCTGGAAGCTCTGGTTCCCCTACGTGTGGTCATTCCTGCGCAACCTGGTCTGATGCGTCGAGGATGCTCGTGACGTCTCCAGAACCCGGACGACGAACGGCTCTGATTCTTCTCGCCATCGCGACCGCCATTGGTGCGCTGTTCCGCTTCTATCGCCTCGACTGGGGCGCTCCCTACTTCCACTTCCACATGGAC
This sequence comes from Vicinamibacterales bacterium, assembly GCA_050250175.1. Classification (GTDB taxonomy): domain Bacteria; phylum Acidobacteriota; class Vicinamibacteria; order Vicinamibacterales; family CAVVIG01; genus JBFWPD01. Next base: position 3,335 of record JBFWPD010000330.1, on the reverse strand, counting down.
GAGCACTACGTGTTCATGGGAGCGGACCTGCTGCGCCGCGACCCTGAGCGCGCGGCCATGTCGAGCAAGTTCTTCATGTACTCGCCGGGCCCCATGTATGCGGTCAACTACATCCGCAGCGCATGGGAGTGGTGGGCGGGAGCCGCCCTCAATCTCGAGACCCAGCGCGACCAGATCACCTACATGGTCCTGGGACGCGCGTTCTCGGCGACGTTGGGGACGCTCACGATTCCGGCCGTCTATGCCGTTGCGTCGAGGGTCGCGGGACGGCTCGCCGGCGTCATTGCGGCGTTCCTGATCGCATTCTCGGTGCTCCACCTTCGCGAGTCGCACTTCTTCACCGTCGACGTCAGCCTGACGTTCTTCAGTGTGCTCGCGTGGTTCTTCCTGGTGCGGACGGTGCAGCGGGGACGCTGGTCGTCCGGCGTCGGTGCCGGCATTGCCTTCGGCCTGGCCACGGTCTCGAAGTACACGGCGGTGTACCTGGCGCCGCTCATCGCGCTGTCGCAGCTCCTGTCGCCGGATGCGCCGAAGACATTGCGGCCTCTCGGGGCCTGGGTGCGCCCCGTGCTGCGCACCGCGGCCATTGGCGTGCTGGCCGTCGCAACCTTCCTGATTCTGGACCCGCTGGTCGTTCAGTACTGGGACAAGTTCAGATCGGACATCCGCGAACAGGTCACGACTCCCCTGACCGGCATTTCGCAGCCGATCTTCTTCGCGCACTTCACGAACATCGGGTCGCCGCGGCTGTACTGGATTACGAACCTGCTGTGGTGGGGGCTGGGGCCTGCGTTCGAGATCGCCGCCCTCATCGGAATGGCCTGGCTCCTGTTCGTTCGACGCGACAGGGTCTCGCTGATGCTGGCTGCGATCCCTCTGGTCTTCTGGCTCGTCGCAGGACAGTCCGTCGCGCCCTTCATGCGCTACGCAGTGCCGCTCGCCCCGGCGATGGCCGTCATCGTCGGCGTCGCTGGGGTCGAGTGGCTGCGTCAGCCCCGGCTTCAGCGGGCGGCCGCCGTTGCGCTCTCCATCGTGCTGCTGACGACGGCGTTCTGGGCTGGCGCGTACATGAACATCTATCGCAGCGAGGATACGCGCCTCGCAGCCTCGCGGTGGATTGCGCACAACGTGCCCGACCGGGCAAAGATTCTGGTCGAGCCCACCCACAACACGCCGCCGATGGCGAGCTACCGCACAAAGGTGAACTTCTACGGCGATCACGTCATCTGGGCCTCGTTCAACCATCCGCGGGGCGAAGCGGAGCGGGACGACTACTACCGGTTCTACGCGCTGGACGTCTACCGGTATCTGTACAACCCGAATCGCACCGACGAGGAGCGGCGCGAATACATCGCGCGGAGGCTCTCGATGGTGGACTGGATCGTGACCGACGACACCTACATGCGGTGGTACGGCGAGCTGCCCGACGAGGAATACGGTGTCGTCAAGCAGCACTATCGCGATCTGCTCGATGGGAAGCTCGGCTTCGAGCTGGTGCAGTCCTTCCAGGTCCGCCCGTCGCTGTTCGGGATCGCCATCAACGACGACAATGCCGAGTTCACGTTCCGCTACTTCGATCACCCGCCCGTGTACATCTTCCGGCGCGTGCAGCCGTCGCCGGCGTCCTAGGGATCGAAGGGCGTGCCCGGGCCGCCAAGGCCTGAAGGCGCTTCGAGGGTCACCCGGATCGCCGCGAAGAAGGCCTTTGCCATCTCCTGGTAGCCGGCTTCACTCGGATGGAGACCGTCCGGCCCAAGCAGCGTGCTTTCCTTCCCTGCCAGCGCCGCATGAAGATCCACCATGAGCGCGCCCTCGAGGAATCCCATCACCTTGATGGCCTCGTTGGCCTGGAGGATCGTCGCCTTGTCCGCGAAGTTGCGGCAGGCTCCATCGCGCTGCGGGAGCAGCGTGCCGACGTAGACGAGTACACCGCGGCTGCGCGCCTGCTGCACCATCCCGCGGAGCCCGTCGATGAGATCAGGAATGTCGTCGGGGCCCCGGAGATCGTTGGCGCCTTCCAGCAGCAACAGGACGTCGGGTTGGTGCCGCGAGAGCATGTCCGGCAGCCGATCAAGACCCTCGTCGATTGTCTCGCCTCCGAATCCCTCGTTGATGACGACCGGCGACTGCGTCGTATAGCGATCGGAGAGCAGCTCCCGGAGCTGAGTCGGATACGAGAAGGGCACGTTCACGGCCGTTCTGATGTCTGCGAGATAGTCCTCGAACGAGAACGGACGCAGGCCGAAGGGACATGCGGACAGCTTCCCTTCGGTCAAGCTGTCGCCGAAGGCCATGAACCGCGTTCTCGTGAGCGTCGGCGGCGCCGTGACCCTGACCGTGAAACCGCAGGACGCCGCCTGCTGCTCCGCATCCCGCACCGTACACTCGACCATCGTCGAGCCCACGGGGAACTTCGAGCCGCTGGCCGGAGTGCAGGAAGGCGCGCCCAGAGGGGCCGTCCCGCCAGTCGCCGTCGGTGACGCGTAGCTGACGGTGACGCTCGACCCGTCCGCCGATGCCACCGTCTGCGGTGCAGGACAGGAGAGCGTGGGCGCCTGCGGAGTCGGATCGACCGGCGTCGTGCAGGCCGCCGACGCAAGGAGCAACAGCAGGAGACGTTCAAGTCGGCGTGTCATGCGAGTGATCGGGATGATCGATCGAACCCGGTGCGCGAATCAGCGATCCTGCAACCGGATCGTGAGGCCGTTGCGCTCGTGTTGTCCGTCGATGTCGGCATCGCAAAGGCCCCAGCGCGAATTACGGTACAAGGCGGTCACATGCTCGACGCCCCATGTGTGGCGCGGCACGCCTGTCTCGAGCTCCACGTCGCGCCAGTCCACGGACATCTGCGAGCACGCATCCGCCTCGCGCGCGCGGAACGGGCAGACGCCGTCGAAGCTCACGGTCACCTGCGGCTGGCCGATCTCGTACGAGGTGATGCGCGCTTCCTCCCTGTCGTCGACGACCTGCTCGTACTCTTCCTCGCGTCCATTGCACTCCTCGAGGAAGTCCTCGACGACACGCTCGGGCGAGATGCTGGAATCCGAGTAGCGCAGCAGGAACTGGCGCGCCATCTCCCCCACTTCCTTCACCGAATCGTGAACCCGCACGGTGATCGTGTTCTGGACCCGATGCTCGTGCTCGATCGAGAGGCCGCCCGGGCCCGGTGCGGTGTAGCGTTCGCGCACTTCCAGCGACAGGATCACCGTGCCCGGCGTCTGGAAGGCCGCGGGGGCCCGCCAGGTCACCGCGCGGCCGTCGCCGCTGAAGGTGCCCGCCGGCGCGCTCCACCTGTATTCGAGCAGTGACGCCGGAGTCTCCGAATCGACGATGGT
>JBFWPD010000329.1:0-5008 GCA_050250175.1 Vicinamibacterales bacterium | reverse complement strand
CCGCCGAGCAGTATCGCCTGCAGGTCGCGTGGAGTCGCGTGATGACTGACGTAAGGAGATCAGGTGGAAAGGATCGAACGCGGTGTATCGCCTCTACGCAGAAGATCGCAGCAGCCCGTGTCTACAGATAACGGTCAGTGCACCTCGCCCGCGTCGTCGAGCGCGCGACCGTGTCCCTCGCCACTTCCTGCAACGTCACTCGCGCCGGGAGTCGTCGATGCAGGACTTTGAGGAACTGCGTGCGATCGGAAGTGCAGCACGGCATCCCGCCAATTGCTGCGCGGCTGGCCGTCGGCCTCGGGGATCACTGTGTCGCTCATGGTCTCAACCCTCGCCCTTCCGAGACAGCAATCGCCGTGCCTGTCGATGGCCGAGCTGGCTGCTGGCCCGGCGATTGCTATTCAGAGTGGCGAGATGGGCTCGTCAGGTTTGCGGCTTGTCTGGCTGGCATTCCTCGGGCGCCTCGCGAATGTCGTTGGCGTCCCAGGGTTCGTCCGGGCGGGGACGTACACGTCAACACTTGGATGTAACTGCGAAGGTGCGGACCACCGCGCTCTACGCCATCGTTACAGTTCAGGGGACTGACGTGTACTTCTACCGGTTGACCGGCCACCTCGACGGGATCGGACGGCCCATTACCTAGACCTGGCGGCAGGCGGGCTCGAACTCCGCGACGAGCGCCGTCCGCCTCACGTCGCGTCTTCCGCGCGCAGCAGTTCCACCCCAAACATCGTCGGCGCGTGCGAAGCGATGCCGGCGTCCGGTGCGAGGACATGCTCGAGCAGCCGCTGCTGAACACTCTCACTCTCGCCGATGGAGATCCAGCGATCAGCGGTGCGCAGGGCATACACGCCTGGCCTGGGTGGCGCATACAGTTCGACATGCCATCGCGTGAACGGATGTTCGATCGCGCCAAACCAGGGACATCCGCAACCTCGCGAGTGACACGGCTCCGTCAAGACCGTGCGGGCTTCACGCGAGGACGTGAAGACCTTGGAGCGAATCAGGAGTGGTGCGCCCGGAGGGACTTGAACCCCCGGCCTACAGGTTCGAAGCCTGCCGCTCTATCCAGCTGAGCTACGGGCGCCCGAGGCATCGTACGTGGCCCTGTCTGTCGAGGGCCACGGGCCGCGCAGTGAATGAACGTGGAAGTCTCAGTCACTGCGGCGACGCGTGATGAGTGAGAGTGTAGTGGCTGGCCGCGAAAGAGATCAACGTTCGGGCGGCCGGGTCCCGATGGCGTTCACTGTAACTGGGCGGTGGCGTGGTAAACTTGGCGTTCGGTCGTGACCGAAAGGCCGCGTCCGAAGCCCTCCACAACACGAGATGGGCCAGTAGCTCAATTGGCAGAGCAGCAGACTCTTAATCTGCGGGTTGACGGTTCGATTCCGTCCTGGCTCACCATCTTTTCATCAGCACTCTCGGACGGCGCCAAGTACTTGAAAAGTGGTGCCGTTGCGGCGGTTCGATTGAATCGATTTCCGTCGTACGCGATTCCGTCGGGAAAGAACAGCGCTTGCAGCCGTTGTCTGTAGTCGAGCGAAGCCTGCACCCACAGATCTGAAGCCCGCGGCAGGATGCGTTCTGCGAACGCCAGAATGCCCTGCACGTCGAGTTCATCGACGGCCTCGGCGTGGTGGTCGATCTGCGCGAACGTCAGCTCCTCGCGCACCTTGTCGCGTTGACGGCTGTAGCTGGTGAGGTCGATCGACTCCGAATACAGAAATGCTTCGTCGAGCCGATCGAGCTTTTGCTGGATGGCCTTGACCCGCCGGTCCTGCTCGGCGGTCCGGTCCTTCGCCTCGGCGCGCCGCTGTTCCCAGACGTAGAGGATGCGGTCCTTGACCAGGCGCATGTAACCGGGTGTCGGCTGGAGGAGCGCGAGTTCATCCACAAACGCGCCTTCGAGCGCGGCCTTGCTGACATTCAGCGAACGACACGGCTTCTGGCAGTGGTAGTACGCATAGTGGCCGTTGCGGCCTTTCGACCAGCTCCCGGTGACCGGCCGTCCGCAGGTTTCGCAGCGCACGAAGGCGCGCAGCGGGAAGTCCGGATGGTTCCGCTGACGCGGACCGGCGACGACGATGCGACCATCGAGGACCGCCTGGGCGCGGTAGAACGTGGCTTCGTCCACAAGCGGCTCGAAGTTGCCCTTCGTCGACACGTCGTAATCCGGGCTCTCCACCTTCCCGACGTAGATCGGGTTCCGCATCATCTGGCCGAAGCTCTGCGGGGATAGATTCAACCCCTTGCGGCTGCGCAGACCGCCTTCGGTCGCGCGGGCGATCACTTCCTGCTTCGAGTACTGTCCCGTTGCGAGATCCTCGAACGCCTGTCGCACGAGTGGACCGCGTTCCGGGTCGTGGACAAGGCTTGTGTTCGACCACTTCGGGGCATTGAGATAGCCGAGCGGCGCCGGGAACGTCCAGCGTCCGAGCTCCAACGCCGCCTTCATGCCGGCGCGCGTTCGATCCGAGCGCACGTCGTTGTCGAACTGCGCGAACGCGGCCAGCACACCTTCCATCAGCTTGCCGGTGGAGGTGTCGTCGATCGGCTCGGTGGCAGACCGCAGCGAAATACCGAGCGATTTCAGCAGTGCACGCAGCGCAAAGTGATCGTATTTCTCCCGCGCGAAGCGCGTGAGGTTGTAGACAACCACGAAGTGGACCTTGCCCTTGTGCGTTCGGCAGTACTTCAGCAGCGCCTGGAGCTGACTGCGGTCCGTGGTCTTGGCGCTCTCGCCCTCTTCGTGAAAGCGTTCGAGGACGTCGTAGCCCTGCCGGCGGCAGTACTCCTCGCAGGCCCGTAGCTGGGTGGGCAGACTGAGGTTCTCGGTCTGTTCCTTCGTGCTGACGCGAACGTAGATCACCGCGCCGACCATCTCTGGCAGCTTAATCCCGTCCCGCGCCGTCGGCAAGATCCGTCGTCGCAGCATGGCAATCAGTGAATGCGACCGTCCTGCAACGCCAGGACGATCAACATGTGCGCCATCGCTTCCGCGTGGCGCGCGATCTCCAGCACGTCGTCGTCGGCGAGCGCGTCGGCTTCATCGCCGAGCAGTTCGCGGCATCGCGCGATCGAGATCGGTTCCGGAATGGCTTCCGCAGGTTCGGGCACGTCCATGGCGGTCCCCCATTGCACGCGAGTCGTGTGGATTGGGTGGGCGCGCTCCGGCGCGTCGATGTGGCGGTCGACGCGCCGTTGTCGAGGAGCGCGGATGCGGCGTTGCGCCGGCATCGTCCGCGGAAGCTGTGCTCCGTGCGGCGACGGTCACGTTGATGACGCAGCCGTCGATCGAGCGTTCAGGCGGACCTGGGCGCGATCACGCCCAAGTGAACGCTGGCTTGTTGCGGCGCGTGATCCTGAGAATGCGACGCCGCGAGAAGCCATGATGTTCGCGGCCTACGGTGTGCAGATCAACCGTTGTCGGTGATCCCGCAACAGGCTGCGATGTGGTGAGGGATGCGCTCCAAGCCGTGCCCTTTGGGGCGGTCGGCGGAATGCGCGCTCCGGATGCCGTTGTGGCGAAACCGGAGGAGTGCCGTTCGGCACTGACGGAATGAGCCCAACATACGCCTACGCGATGCCGTCGTCAATATCGTTGTGAGCCTCACCAGATCGCCCACCATCGCGTAGTTGCCGATCGGTGCCGCGCGCAGGCGTCGTCAATGCCCGAAGGCCCGGCCACCGGCCGGGTCGAAGCGAAGCGGAGAGCATTGACGATGCCGAGCACGGCGCCAGCATCATCGGCGCGATGGTGGTGCAGTTCAATCGAAGTCCCGATCGTGGTCGTGTTCTCCGGGAGAACCGCAGTCGTGCGCGAACCGATTCCTGCAGAACACATCGGCACGCTCCTGGCCGCGTGAAAGTGCACGCGGGCGGCGCGGTTCTCCTGCACGAACTGGGCTCGCAAACAGCGACACGCGACAGACCAACGATGGCGTGAACGACCCCGTCAGGGCACGCTGGGGTCAGGCGCAGGGCGCGGCGGCGGGGTCGTTCACGCCATCGTTGGTGCTGTGACACGGGTACAGGCGTCATCAGGCGAGTCGGCACAGAGCGCCGCCTCGCCGTCGTGAACGCGGCAACATACGTCGCTTCAAGCGGTTGCCTGCGGTTTGCGCTCATCGGCAGCCAGGGGAGAGAGAAAGTCTGGAGAGACCGTCGAAACCGGGGGGCCAACCTGATGCGATTTTCGCTTGGCCCCCCGTTTGGCCCAGACGTCACGGTCCATCGTGCCGGTGAGCTGGAGGTATTGTCGGTTCAACAGTTCGACTTCGATCGCCGAACAGCCGTGTGAGTGATCGTCGCGCAGGGTGGTTGAGTGGGCCTGCCAGAGCACGCCGTCGCCGTCTCGACGCCACGCTCGATAGAGCGCTTGGATCTTCAACATCCCCTGCTTCCGGAACTCTTCATGGATGTAGCGATCGTCCGGCTCGCTGAGGTGTCCGCCTCGTGCCTGACGCTCGGGAAAGTAGGTTTCCAGCATCTTGGTCACGCTGGGATTCATCGGAGCCCAGAGCTCCTCGCGGAGGGCGGCTTTGTAGAGCGCGACGGCCTTCCTGAAGCGGCGTGGCACGAGCAACCGCACGGTCCACGTGCGCACGAAGCGTAACAGGTTGAGGTGTCGGATCAGGAATTGGCGGAAGTCCACTGGGATGCGCCGGTTCACGAGGTAAAGGAAGATCAGGTGGTCGGTGCTGTCCTTCTCGACGCCGATGGGGAGCTTGTCTGGAAAGCAGCGTACGGTTCGCTGCCGACCGGATCCGAAGGCGATGTGCGGGTAGTCCTCCGAGCGCAGGTGATTGTCACGCTTCAAGCAGAAGAACCGCCACTTGTCGTCGGCCGGGCTCAGCCACCAGCGACGGCGGTCGCCGAGCACCGCATCGAGAATCATCACCCGCTCGACCATGCGGCCGATCGTCCGCGACCGCCGATTCCGGGTGTCCGCCTGGCCGATCGCTGCGGAGTGCGGCGTGTGGTGGACGTGGTACTGCCGGCCTCGGCG
>JBFWPD010000328.1:0-5016 GCA_050250175.1 Vicinamibacterales bacterium | reverse complement strand
ACACCAGACACTTGAGTGCGCTCGGTTCCGACACTGACATCGTTGAAGACGGCTGGCAGGCGCAGATGCACACAGAGACGACACTCACTCCGATAGCCGGGAGGCGCACGGCGCCCGTTGCGCAACGTGGATGCCACTTTCGATGACGCCGGATGCAGCTCCTCGCGACCTGGACGCTCGAGGTTGTCCTTTGGTGTCAGATTCCGAGTAATAGCCGAATCGTCGCAGGGTGGATCGGCGCGCGCCCAGGACCGAGTGTTTCCTATCGCCCGGCGCGAGGCCTCAGTCGGCGCGACGCGGCAGAACATCGCGGCGTTTCCACCAGCGCGCACAACAACTCCTCGAAGCGAGTTGAACCTGGTCCCAAGACCGGCGGCGTTCTGTATCGCCGGCCTGCTTGTGTCCAGGCCACCCTCTGGGCAATATGTGCATTCCCAGGGTCTGGCGTAACGCGACCGACATGTCGCTGACCTGCACAGGGACAACGTAATGGATGGTGACCTTCGCCGTCTTGCCTTCGAGCATCATCGGCTCGAACTGTTCAAGGCGCACGGCTTCGAACCGTCTACGGCCTGGTTCAGCAACCCTGACGGGCACCGGACCGCGGCCCTTGTCGGCGGTGAAGGCGAGCGACCAGTGCTGCTCATACACGGCATGTTGAACGACGCTGGGGAATGGGCATTGATCGCTGGCAACCTGAGCGGGCGGCTGGTGATTCCGGACTGGCCAGGCTGTGGGCTCAGCGACGCCGTACGCATCCGACCCGTAGGGTTTCGGCGCTTTGGTGTGGCGTGGCTGACTGGTCTCGTCGACGCGCTTGGCGCAGGGCAGGTCGACATCGTCGGCTCGTCCATGGGCGGCTGCAACTATCGGAGCGTCGACGGAGTCTGCGGTGCTCCTACTTGTCAATGCGGAGTGCGTGCAGAAGATCGGAAACGAGCGCGGCGCAGGAGGCAGCAACTACGTCGGCCGGCATCAGGTTGCCTGCGGCACGGCCGGCCATCTGCGGACCGGCCGCGCGAGCATCGGTGAAGTGCTCATTCAGAATGGCGAGTGCTTCCCGCGTGACAACACGCGCGACCTTCGTCTGCAGCAGGCTCGTGAACGTGGCCGCCAGCGCCGTCGTTTCCGTGGCCTGCAGCAGGCGCAGGATATCGAGCGCGTCCTTGTCTTCGAGCCTACGTTGCCCGCGTTCCCCGACGCGTTCGGCAATCTTGTGGGCCTTTGCGACCAGGAGCGCGGCGGGACCGGCGATCGCCACGTCGAAAGCCCTCAGATCCGGCGGCTCAAGAGGTCGGATCGTGACCTCGGTTTTGTCGATCAGCGCGGCCTCCAGATCGCGCGTCTTGCGGGCCACTTCCTTCGCGTGTCCCGGCAGTCTGGCTGCCCGTCGTCCAGGCCCGCCGACAGCATCGGGAACCATCAAGTCCACTTCGACCTTTGCCGGAACACCGGCGACGATGCGTGAGGCGATCCACACACCTACCTGGTTGCCGCGCTCGAACCGCGCGCCGAGCATCGCCGCTTCGATCTCTGGCACATCCAGTAGCAGCGCGGGATCAATCGTGATGTCGGCGTCGAGCGTGAACTCGGGAACGCCCAGGTCAATGGTTCCAGTATGCAGGTAGACGGCCTGCGCGCCGACGACGATCACCGCGCTTCGCTGGTCGCCAAGCGCTTCGAGTGCGTCCAGCAGAACAGTCCGGGCGAGGACGTATCGCGGATCAGGCTCGCCAGGCATTTTCGTTCTCCTGCATCCACTGCATTAGCGCCTCGGCCTCGTTGGGGCCGCGACCAGGGCTCGTCAGTAGGTCGGCCGCGATCTGACTGAGCACCGCGATCGTGATTCCCTTCTTTACCGACGTTCGCTCGAAAACGACATCGTCAAACGGTGTGAAGAGCGCGACATTCGCGCCAGCCTCTGCAGGACGCAGGTCAAGTGCCTGCTCGACGTCGCGCGGTCGGTCCACGTACAGCGTGAGAAGACGCGGCGGTGCCACCGGCGCGACCTCAGCGGCAGCCCACGACCCGGTCACGGCGTACCTCGTCTTCAGCTGCTTCAGTCGCTCAGTCACGGCCGGGATGCCTCGGGCTGCGAGGTACATCGTGGCGCCCTGACGACGAAACGGCGAGTACTCCTGCGACCATCGGTTCAGGAGGCCACGCCAATCGACGCCCGTGACGGGACCGCGCTGTGTGCGCGTGATGAGCGCTTCGCGATTCAGGAGATCGACGATACGGGAGGCGTACCCTGGATCGACGCCAGCCCGCTTGGCGAGCTCGCGCAGTCCGACCGGCGGCCGGAAGTCGCAGAGAGCCCGAACGAGCCGACCGGCCTTGGCTCCTTTGAGGGACTTGCGGTCCCGCGGGCTCGGCTCCGGGTTCTCCCGAGCGCCGGTGGTCTCGATGAACAGACCCGGCTGCGTCATCTCCAGCCGGACATTGCCGGTCAGGTCGGCGTACGCGAATCCGCGACTGCGGAGCCGCTCCTGCGTCCGCGGGCTGAGGTATGGGGCGGCAATCAGGACAGGTTCGTCAGGCGTCGGACGAAGGGCGGCGGCCAGATAGTCCACGTCCCTGGGCTCGACCCGGCTCTTCGCGCCTACGCGGACGGTGCCGGCTGCAGCGCCTCTGCGGCGGACGCTCAGCACCGCGTCAGCGGCCGCCGCCCCGGTCGTGGCCTTCGAAGGCCTCAGGACGCTGCCTGCCCAGCCCGCGGGTAGTCGTCCCTGAAGAGCCTCGATGACCTCAGCGACGATGGGGTTGTCAGAAATACGTATGTTGCCCACAATGGGCAACAGTATAATTCAGGCAACTATTCCTGGCAACCGATCCGCGAGCAGCCGCTCAGGCAGGCCGTTTCAGCGCCCGTGCGATGTATGGCAGGACGGAGTCACGCGGAATCTTGAGGGAGTCAGCGAATATGAAGCACTCGGTCCCCTCATAAGCCTGAATGGCGCTGTACTGGATCGAGTACTGGAACCGTCGACGCTTGCTGTAGAGCTTCGAGATCGCGACATGACTATCGTACGACACCAACCATGGGCGGCGGAGCTTCGCCTGAATGAACTTCGCAAGACGAACGTGATCGTCCGGCGTGTAGACGTTCAGGTACAGCCGTTTCGCTCGCGCGTAGTACGGGGGATCGCAGTAGGTCAGGGTCGACGCTGGCAACTTGTTTACACGGTCCCGCATGAAGACTTCGGCGTCGAGGTTCGTGACCGTGATGCTCCGCTTCTTAGCAGCAATCGCCTCGATTCGCTTGATCAGCTCATTGCGCGGGAACCTGGCATCAATGCGCCAGCGTCCGACCTGGCCGACTCCCCCGATGACGCCCGCGGTCAGGATTCCCGAGTGGTTGCAGCGATTGAGGAAGAACGTACTGAACCCGAGGTCAAGGATGTCGTGATCGCCAGGACGACGGACAACCTCGCGGTGCTTCTGCCACGACTCCAGCGTGAGCGACGCGCGGGATATGCGCCGGCTCGCAACCAACAGTATTTGGAGTTTACCTTGGCCACTACTTGAGCGCCACGCTCAGTGTTGCCAATGGCGGCCCCGTCCTCCAGTGTTCGACGTCAAAAAAGCCAGCCAAGATCGTTCGACAACGCGACGCGTTGAGCTCGTTGATGAGGATTGGCGCTCCAATGCTGCCGTGCGACTACAAGCCGCTGATCAACTGCCGAGCAGGGCGAAGAACTCGGAGCAGAGCTCTCGTAGGTCTTCGTCCGGTGCTGCTAACGCCAGAACTGTGACCTCTGCTTCGGCGGCTAACTCAGCGAATTCAGAGTCGAGATCACGTGAACACCCGAGCAATTTGGATAAAGCTTCGTGCAATCGAATACGACGGGGCTCGTCAAGTGCGGTTGTCTGCCAGACCGCTTGTACCAAGCTAGGCAACAGAAATGCTGCATCGCCCTTCCCCGCCTGCGTGAGCGCCCCCACTGGCAGATGGCACAACAGGCACGGTGAGTTGGCTCCGAAACGCGCTAGCAGTTCACTCCGGCGCACTGGCCCTCCCTCCGACCCGGCACTGTTCGATCTTGTCGTTTTCAACGGTGTGCATGGCACGCGCACCGTTGGCGAATGGGCAGGTGCCGCCGCACATCAGCGAGCCGATCTCCATCGGGCCGTAGCTGGGCCAGAGGCGCGTCGCTGGGCAAGCGGCTTAGAAGGGTCCGACAGCGGAGAACGTGGTGTCTACCGGATTGCTGCTACCAGTCAGGTGCATTCTCGAGCCTTCGTCGCCCCAGGCGTAGAAGGCTTGGAAGACCGGCAAGTTGCCAATCCGAAGCGAAACGCCTAATCCTCGACTCCATCTCAGCCGTGCCCGGCTGAGGTCAGACACTTGAGCCCCCACTTGCCCTGCGTCCAGAAATGCAACTACCCCGAGTGGCCAATCTAGAATCGCTCGCTCGTACTCAAGGCTTGCTGCAACGAGTGCGCGGTCGCGAAAACGAAAGTCTGGATAACTTCGGAGCGACATGTTGCCGCTAAGATCGGAACCGCCCAAGGACGGCAGCAAGTAGAACGGAATCTCGTGAGTATCAGCAGCTCGCGCCACAACGAATCGCGAAGAGACAGCAACAGAGCCCAGATCGATCTCCGTATCAGGTGTATAGCGATGGCTGGCAGACACGCTCGTCTGTTGGAACGAATAAGGTTCATCTGCTCGGGCACGGAACCAGAACGAGCTTCCCGCGACTGCGGTAACGTGGCCGTACATCGCCTCGCCAAGCGGATTCCGCCATGTCGCGCCTCCTCCGAGAACATCGTGCGTCTTCTGCCCGTGTAGTGAGGGCGCCGTAATTTCGCTGTGCACTGTGGCCACCGCCGGCACGTCCGAAGCGCGTGCAGATTCGGGCTGTGAGGTGAGTGCGTACACGCGAGCGAATCCGCTGAGTCCCCTCCACCGACGTGTATCGAACCGAGCCCCCACGAACAGTCGGCGATAGCCAAAGACGGCTCGATCCACGGGACCGTCGAAACCTCGTCCGAAATAGGACAAGTGCTTCG
>JBFWPD010000327.1:0-5030 GCA_050250175.1 Vicinamibacterales bacterium | reverse complement strand
GCGAGCGGTTGACGCGACGTAGGGCGAAGTCATGCGGGCACCGAACTGACACCCGCCATCTGCAGGCGCTGCCAGAGCCATTGCTGCAGCGTGTCGAGGCCAACGAGTACGGGATCCGCGGGGAGCAGTAGATGGTCGTGTCCGCGGTACTTAGCTCGTTGCCAGGCGTGCTCCATCGAGTCGACGAGGACGAGCCGGGCCGGTGTGCGCGCGGTGACGGTGTCGTGTGGCACCGACTCCGCGGCGAGGCCGACCATGTCCGAGAACGTCGAGGCATGGAGCGTGACGGTTGCCGGCGAGTCGAGCTCCACCGGCGCGGTGGTGACGTAGGCGCAGTAGATGCGCGTCTGGCGGCCGATCGTCACCGCGATGCGGGGTGTGATCGACGCGTGAGGCATGTGCGTGTGCTCCTCTCTTTGGGCATCTGATGGACCGACCATCACGTAAGCGCCGGTGCATGGCTCGACCGAGTGCGCTGTCAAGGCCGTGAGCCCCGCCGTGCGGGGTCGGAACGAAGTGGAGAGCCTTGACGGCGCCGAGGCGAGCCGGAGAATCGGTTGCGTGATGGTCGGGAGCGCGATGCGGATCCTTGGCGTGCAGGAGTCGGAGTCCTTTTTGCCGCCAAGGAGACATGGAGGCGCCGCGCGACGCTGGCCAGGCCGTCGCGACGCCAGCTGTGACGGAGCGCCACAGCGATGGCGAGAACGCGCGGCCAGTAGCGTGGCGGGACGCGATCGAGGTCGCCGACGAGCTCCGCGAACAGATCGTCCGGGTAGAGCTCGTCGACAACCAGCTTCAGGAGTGCGCGAGTCCAGTTGAGCGTCGTCGCACGTGTCGCGAACACTCTGATGGCACGCGGACGCAGCTCTTCGCGCCATCGCTCGGCATCGCGCTGGTGTTGTGCTCTCGCCGCTTCTTCCAGGAAGCGATCGAGATCCACGATGGCATGCTGGATTTCGCGCATACGGCCTCCACGGATCACGGACACGCACTACGGGCGTATCCGATGGATGACGGAGGGCCTGGGCCGCCCGCGATTACGCGGTGTGAAGGGGATAGTCCGGGCGGGGATGTGCCCGCGCGGCAAGGACCAAGGTCAGTTAACCGTGGTCAGGAGGCGACTGGCGGCGCGATCGAGGACGTACCGTCCGTCCTGCCAGGGCGTGTGCTGACTGAGACGTGTCAGCCCCTGCACGTAGCCCCAGATGGAGCGGGGATTCGTCTCGTACTGTTCCGCCAACGTGTACGCCTCAGCGGCCTGCTTCTGCGACAGATCGAGTCGCCGCACGACCGTGTCGAGCACCGCGTCCCGCGTGGGTCCAAGCTCCTGAGCCGTGGAGCGCAGGAGCAAGGTGCGGTCGTTCGCAGTGTCTGCGTCGAGGGCAGCACGCACGTCCCCGAGCGAGGTCGTCCATGCCTCCTGAATCGACGCGCCCACGTGACGGCGCCGGAAGCCGGCCACGTGCTGAAAGCCCCAGATGATGTGGTTCCCACACACCACACGAAACAGGAACACATCGAGGGTAAGGGCGGCGGCACCGACATCGCTGTTCCGGAGAATGAATCCGCGGAACAGACCGGCCCGGGTGTGGTCTGTGGGATCGTCGAGATCGCGGTTGCCGTCCACGAGGAACAGAAACATGTCTCGGTCTCCCAGATAGGCGCCAGAAGGAACCTTCTGGGCGCCAAACTCGCCGTCCTTGTAGCCGAGCGGCAGGTGCCAGGCCGGGTGCTGGGCCATGAGGTCGAGCACCCGGCCGGCCAGCTCGTGATGGTGAACGCGTGCATACCGCGGCGATGTGATCGCGTGCACGGTCCACGGGGCGACCCGCTCGACGAACAGCGCATGCTGGTCGCGTGCGTGTCGCTGTAGCCCATAGTTGATCGCGCTGGACGCGATCTCCGCGGGCAAGGTTCGAAGATAGCTTGGCGGTGCGCTGGCGATGGTCGCGAGCTGGCCGAAGCTCCAGTGCGTCAAGCTGGCGGCACGACCTGACGTCTCGCGCATTACGAGATCGCCACTGTCGTCCGCCTCGGTCCTGAACGTGGCGGTCTCGATGGGACGCTCTTCGATCCGCGCGTGCCGGGCACGGGCGGCTTCGTAGAGCGCGTGAACGCTGGCGTACCGTTCATCGGGTGGGCGCGTGGCCCATTCTCGGTGCGCGGTGTACGCCGTGACAGCGGACACACTACTCCCCGTCATAGGGTGCTCCTTGCGACATGGCCCTGAGGGCGATGGGTGGAAAGCGGCTCCACATCGGGCGATGTGGAGGGGTGGCCAGGACGGCCACAGCGAGACGATTCAAGCTAGATCGCTCGGGTCATTGTGTCAAGGGCAATCAAATGCAGAGGTGCTTTGCTGCGCAATCCTTGTCGCGCGGAATATGCGTAATCCAACCGTACGTTCGTTTCGAGTCTGCGTGTGGGAGAGGGATGCGAAGGCAGGGTGCCAGTCGTCGGATCGGTGCTGCCTTCGAGTGCAGTGATGTCGTGAAGAAATCTCGCCTATCGCTCTTTGCGGGGCTGCAGCCGCTTGATCGTGCGCACAGCCTGATCCGCGGCGGCTTCGAGGTCGACGGCGCGTTGAGCCGACTCGCCCAGCTCGCGCCGAAGCTGAGTCGAGAGCAGCGCCACGGTCTGCAAAGAGTTGGCAAGCTGATCGATCGTCGCTTTCAGATCGTCGGGCATGTCACATCCGCCTTTCTCGGTGGCGTGGCGGGCCGTGGCATGATCTGCGACAGCCACGCCGGTTGCTTATACCAACTGGGTGGTCAGGGCCGCTCCGTGTGTTTGCGCACACGGGCGGTCCGCTCTATCGTGCTTTACGCTTGTGTGCCCCTCCTTTTCTATGAGCAGGCTTCAAGATGCCTTCCTGCTCGAGGTCTCGCCGAATCGCCCGCCGGACGAGCGCGTTGACGGGCAGGTGCTCGCGCTCACTGAGTCGTTGCAGTCCGTCAATGAGATCCGGTTCCATCGCGTACGACTTGAGCGGCAGATTGCGCTTTGGCGCTGGCGTCACGCAGTCCAGCGTGACATGTCTCAGATATGTCTGTCAATCAGTTCTACACGTCGTTCGGCAGTACCAACGTGCCGTCATCGTCTGCAAGCACCAGTCTGTCTTGTTCCGGCGTGCCGCCGAGCAACAGGCGCTGCCATGGCCGGCTCACTCCGGCGCGCCATACCACGTACCGATCCGCACCGTACCACTCCGCAAACACCCAGAGGGTTGTGGCCTCGGCGGGAAGATCAGGCAGCTCCGTCGGCGGTTGGAAGTCGCGAAGGGCAATCAAAACGGACGTGGCGCTGCGATCGACGTAGACGGCGAGATGCCGCTCGGCGGCACCGCTGTTTGCCAGCTTCTCGCGGTTGTCGCTGGCGAACGCCACGCTATCCACGGCTGTAAGCACGAGCCCCGGACCATAGGCACCACCCGTTACCGGAAGAGCAATGCCTATCCCGGGCTGCTTCCAAGGAAAAACTCGCCCACTCTGCACTCGGAGCTCACGCCAGATCGCCGCCACCGATGCGGCATCCGATGCGTCCCGAGGACCGAAGAATTCATCGATTCCGTCTGCTTCGATCTGCGCAAGATAGGCGTCGGCCCTCTCTGCGATACGTTTGATCTTGGCATCCGGCGACGGGTGAATGCGCCAGTCCTTTGCACAGAGCCTTCTTGGGATTCGACGGCATCGGTCGATTGCCGCACGTGTGGCCCTGACTACACCATCGGTGATCGACGTCACTTCGACGGCCGCAACTGCGCCCTCCGTACGACGTAGATCGAAGTCGTGCGTGCGAACGCTTTGATCCTCTCGGTAGATCATGCGCGCACCCACCTCGATACCCTCGATGATGCGCTTGGCAAGTGCTTCTTCGGGTCTCACGACGTGCCTTCCTGTTTGCCTCGTCGGCGTCTGGACTCGGTCGACGCAACCAGCAACTGTTCCGGCCATGGCTTGAGCCCCGTTCGTTTGGCGGCTTCCCAGAGCTGCTGATCGAACGTCGCCAGGACGATTTCCTCGCCAGCCGACTCTCGCCATGTCAGCGCGCAGGCGAGCTGCACCGCATCGTAGCCGCGCAACCCTTGTTCCCATGCGAGCGCTTCGGCCTGCGCCATCAGTGCTTCGGTGATCGGCACACGAACAAGGTCGTGCCAGTCGCCCACGAACGATCGCTGGGCGTTTCGCGCCATGTCGTGTGACACGAGGCCCGTGCGAGCAGCCTTGGCCAGAGCCGCAGCGACTTCCGCGCGTGTGATGATGGATGTCGCGGAGATCTCCGCGGCGGCTGTGAGAGCGATCGTCTCTTGCGAGCCGCGCTCAGTGAGGTAACGCTTCACGAGCGCGCTGGCGTCGAGATACGCGATCACTCTCGATTCTCGACCACGAGGTCGGCGACCGTCTTGTCGCCCCGAACCTTGCCTACAGGCTTTGCAGGCCTCAGTCGTCGCCCACTCCACGCAATCGCGCCGGCCGTTCTCAGAGCATCGACGCGTTCGTGCAGTGAGATCGCTTCGGGAATGATGCGAGCGACCGGTTGGCCATGGTCCGTGATCACGATCGTTCTACCGGACTTCACCTCGCGAACGCACTCACTGAGCGTCGACTTCAGCTCTCTGATCCCGATCCGTTTTTCCCGTGTGGCCATGTGAGGTCACATTGTATCAGATGTGGCCACAGGACGCGACCAACATGTTGGCCCGGGTCGGCTCCTGATCGATTCGCCAGATGGGCGCATGGACCTGGGCCCGTTAGCTTCGGTCGGGATGTGCCCGCGCCTTTGCGCAACGAAATAGAACCCGACGGCATTGTCGTGTCACATTGCCGGTGCGGGCGCCTTGATCGAGAATCACATCCACCCCATGTCCAAGAAGCTCAAGAAACTGTCAGACGGGGACGTCTGGACGCGGTGGAACGAACGCATGACGCGCGTCCGTCATGAACTGCACTACGTCTTTTCGACGCGCAGGAAGTTCAACGATGTAACGTCGCTCTTTGAGAACAACGAAAAGCTCAAGTCGATCGGTGGCG
>JBFWPD010000326.1:0-5061 GCA_050250175.1 Vicinamibacterales bacterium | reverse complement strand
GCCTCGCCCTCAATCTCACCCCCTGCGTACTCCCGCTGATTCCGATCAATCTCGCGATCATCGGAGCAGGCGCCCAGGCCGGTTCACGCAGCCGCGGTTTCCTGCTCGGCGCGTCGTATGGCGCCGCGATGGCCGTTGTGTACGGCGCGCTCGGTCTGGCGGTGATCCTGACGGCGAGCACCTTCGGGACTATCAATTCGTCGCCCTGGTTCAATCTCGCGATTGCAGGCCTCTTTGTCGTCCTCGCACTCGCCATGTTCGACGTCATCGTCATCGACTTCTCGAGGTTGTCGAGCCGCTTCCGTGTCGGCGAGGCAGGACGCGGCAGCTTCCTCGTCGCATTCTCGATGGGTGCGGTCTCGGCACTCCTTGCTGGAGCGTGTGTTGCTCCGGTCGTCATCCAGGTGGTCCTCTTCTCCAGCAACCTGTATGCGACCGGAACCGCGGCGGCTCTTGCGCTCCCCTTCTTCCTTGGGCTTGGCATGGCGCTTCCCTGGCCATTCGCCGGCGCAGGACTCGCGGCGCTGCCGAAGCCTGGGGCATGGATGATCCGGGTCAAGCAGGCGTTCGGCGTCTTCATCCTCGGGACGGCGATCTACTACGGCTACGTCGCCTACGGGATCTTCGACAGCCGCTCGGCCGATCCCGCCGCCGTTCAGTCGAGCGTGGAAGAAAAGCTGAAGGAAGGCTGGTATGCCGATCTCTCGAGCGGCATCGCCGCAGCCGAGCGCGAGGGGAAGCCCATGCTGATCGATATGTGGGCCACCTGGTGCAAGAACTGCCTGACGATGGACAGCACGACGTTCGCCGATCCCGACGTGATTGCCGCGCTCGACGGCTACGTGAAGGTGAAGTTCCAGGCCGAGAGTCCTGACCTTCCGCTCGTCAGCGACGTGATGCAGCGTTACGGCGCGATTGGACTGCCGACGTACGTGATCCTCCAGCAGAAGTAGATTCTCCGAGCGATCCCCTCCAGCCTTTCCTGCCCTACCGGCCCTTCCAGCCCTTCCCGACCGTCCAGCCCGTCCAGCTTTCCCTCCCGTCGTGTCCGCGAAGTCGTGGTACCCTGACCGCGCATCGGAGTCGCGAGGGCCACCGCATGCGATCACTCACCGCACGACTGACCGTGGGCATTCTGGCGGCTGTTGCCGCCGGCGGCGCCGCCTATTACCTCTTCGAGCTCGAAGGTCCGCTCGAAGAGCACCGGGCGCGCATGACGTCGTTCGACCAGACGGCGCGCAGCGTCATGGCATCGCTCGACGCTGCCCGCGCGGCGCAGCTCTCATACGTAATCGAAGGCCAGGGCGCTGCCGTATGGCAGCCCACCGTCGAGGCGGCCCTGTCTGCTCTGCCGGACGAGGTCGACGCGCTTCGCTCCTATGCCGCGACCGACGACGCCCGGGCGATGCTGATGGAGACCGCAGCCAGAGTTCGTGACTTCGCCGAACTGGAGCGCCGGACGCACGAGTACCTGAACGCCGGCGACAGGCTGATGGCGAGCGACGTGGTCCTGGCGGAAGGTTCTCCTGCCGCCGCCGCGGCCCTGGAGCTCGTGGACGCTGCGTGGCGGGTTGAGCTGGAAGAGCTCGGCTCGCTGGAGGCAGGCCACCGGCTCCGACAACTCGATGTCGCCGGCGGGGCCACGATCTTCGTGCTGTCGGTCGTCCTGCTGCTCGCGATCATCGGTCCGGTCGCCAGGGGAACGGCGCGACAGGAATCCGCACCGTCCACCGAAGACGCAGCGGGAAGCGATCTGCGTCTTCGCGGCGACTCCCCGGCCAAGGACACCCTTCAGAAGCCCGTGGTGGCCAGCGTGGCAATGGAGCGCCCTGCGACTGAACGCGATGAGTCGCCGTCGCTTCCGGCACCGCAGCCAGAGAACAGGCCACCAGTCGCCGCACAACCCGTCGCCGCGCCAGCGGAGTCGCCGTCGCTGCTCCGGAACGCGGCCGATATCTGCGTGTCATTGGGCGCGGTCAACGACAGTGAGCGGCTGCACGACCTGCTCGGGCGCGCGGCGGGACTGATGCAGGCCTCGGGCGTGATCGTCTGGGTCGGCGACGCGGAAGGCGGCGACCTCAAGGCCTCGATTGCTCACGGCTATCCTGCGCAGATCCTTGGCCGCATGCCGGCGATTCCACGCACTGCCGACAATGCCGCGGCGGTCGCGTACCGGACGGCAACCCTGCAGGTGGTGACGGCTCGGAGCGGACAGCCCGGCACCGTCGTCGCTCCAATGGTCACGCCCGCCGGATGCGTCGGTGCCCTTACAGCGGAAGTGGCCGCCGGCCGCGAGACGTCAGAGTCGACACACGCCCTCAGCCTGCTGTTCGCGGCGCAGTTGTCCGCGCTGCTCACCGCTGACGCTTCAGCGTCCACCGACGCTCACGTCGCCTCGGCCTGACAGAGGGCGGCGCGTCCGCCTAGAATCAGCTCATGGCGAACGCCCAGTCCCGCAAGACCACCAGCCGCCACAAACAGCCCGCGCGCGCCCGTACTTTATCCGTTCAGGAAACGAAGGCGCAGGTTCTCGAACGCACCGCGCGCGAGAAGGTCAAGTTTCTCCGGTTGCAGTTCACCGACATCCTCGGCACGGTCAAGAACGTCGAAGTGTCGGACGGACAGTTCGAGGAAGCATTCGACGGCCGGATCATGTTCGACGGCTCGTCGATCGAGGGCTTCGTCCGCATCGAGGAATCGGACATGTACCTCAAGCCCGATCTCTCGACCTTCCGCGTCTTCCCCTGGATGACGCAGGCCGGCGATCGCGTTGGCCGAATGATCTGCGACATCTACACGCCGGACGGCGTGCCGTTCGCGGGATGTCCGCGGACGGCCCTCAAGCGCGTGATCGGGCTTGCCGCGGAACAGGGCTTCCAGATGAAGGCCGGGCCCGAGGCGGAGTTCTTCCTGTTCCAGACGAAGAATGGCGCAGCCACGACCGAGTCCCATGATTCGGCGAGCTACTTCGACCTGAGCCCGGTGGACATGGGCGAAGACGTGCGCCGCCAGATCGTTCTCGCGCTCGAATCCATGGGGTTCCAGGTGCAGGCGGCGCATCACGAGGTGGCGCCGGGACAGCACGAGATCGATTTTCGTTACGACGATGTGCTGACGACCGCGGACAACATCAGCACGTTCCGCTTCATCGTCAAGAACGTGGCGATTCGAAATGGACTTCACGCGACGTTCATGCCCAAGCCGATCTACGGCATCAACGGCTCGGGCATGCACACGCACATGTCGCTCTTCGGAAAGCACGCGAATCTGTTCTTCGACTCGTCCTCGCCGATGGGATTGAGCGACACGTGCCTGCACTTCATCGGCGGCGTTCTCCGGCACGCCAAGGGCTTCTGCGCGATTACGAATCCGCTGGTCAACTCGTACAAGCGGCTGGTGCCCGGCTACGAAGCCCCTACGGAAATCGCCTGGTCCGAGAAGAATCGCAGTCCGCTCGTGCGGGTCCCTGCCGCGCGAGGGGCCGGCACACGCATCGAGCTGCGGATGCCGGATCCGTCCTGCAATCCGTACCTCGCGCTCGCGGTGATGTTCCGCGCGGGACTCGACGGGATCGAGAAGAAGGTCGATCCGGGTCCGCCTGTGAGGAAGAACATCTTCAAGATGAGCCATCGCGAGCGGCGGCACCTGAGAATCGATGCGCTGCCTGGAAGTCTGAGCGAGGCGCTCGATGAGCTCGAGAAGGACGACCTCATCCGCGAAACACTCGGCGAACATCTGTTCGAGTACTTCGTTGCGGCAAAACGTGAGGAGTGGCTCGACTACGCGAAACACGTCTCGCCCTGGGAAGTCGATCGCTATCTCGGACTGTATTGAACGCCACTTCCGCCCCTCCTGCCCTTCCCGCCCCTCCTGCCCCTCCTGCCCCTCCTGCCCCTCCTGCCCTTCCCGCCCTCCTGCCCGTCCTGCCCTTCCCGCGCTCCTGCCCGTCCTGCCCGTCCTGCCCTTCCCGCCCGTCCCCCTGTGCCTGCTGGATGTCATTGCCGTCTCCACAACAGGACGGCGGCTTCAGTCTGCACTTCTGATCCTCTGATTCCTTTCGTATTTCGCCCGATTCCAGTCGGCATGACCTTTGATGAAGGAACGGCTGGTCGCGCCGGATCAGCGGGATGCGTAACTTCAGGCAGGCGCTGGCATCGCCGTATCCCGTCGTAGTTCCACGATCCGGTGCGGCCATATCGGGCTGCAGGCTTCTGGCTACAGGGCGAAGATGAAAATCAGCGATAGCCGTTGCCGGTTCGAGCCTGGAGCCCGCAGGCTGAAGCCTGGAGTCTGACTATGACTTTCTTCGCACGTATGGCTGCTATCGGTCTTGTTGCGATCGTCGCGAGCGGTTGCGCGCTTCGTCGCCCTGACATCTTCGAATTGCAGCGAGAGCCGTGGCGCTATCAGGATCGCACCGTCCAGATCGACGGCGTCGTCACCTCGTCGTGGGGCGTGCCTCTCGTGCCGATGCGGTTCTACCGTGTGTCGGATGGCACCGGTGAGCTGACGGTCATCTCGCAGGGCCGGAGATCGCCGGCTCGCGGCGCGCGCGTCCGCGTCAAGGGCAAGGTCGAGGAGATCGCCATGTTCGGCGGTTCCTCATTCGGACTGCATCTGCGCGAGGAGGATCTCGACGTCAGGCGCCGCTAGCTCAGCACGCGAATCGCGACGACCGTCATGTCGTCGTGTGGCGGCGCATCACCACGGAACTCGAGGACCGAGTTCGTCACCGCATCAACGACCTCACGAGCCGATCCCCCGGGCGTCTGATTGATCGCCTTCATCAGACGCGGGGTGCCGAACTCGCGGCCCAGCACGTCCAGCGCCTCTGTCACTCCGTCCGAGCAGAAGACGAATATGTCGCCCGTCTGCAGGCTCAAGGTGAGCTCGTCGTACGACGAGCCTGGGAATGAGCCCAGGGGCACGCCTGCGATCTCGATGAGCGTCGCCTGCCCCGTCTTCGCATCCTCCCCCGTCCGCGCCCAACGCACTGGATACGGCAGGCCCGAGTTCGCGAGCGTGACCGTGCGGCGCTTGAAGTCGAACAGCGCATAGCAG
>JBFWPD010000325.1:0-5098 GCA_050250175.1 Vicinamibacterales bacterium | reverse complement strand
GATGCGGATACTCTGGCGATCAGCCTCGCTCAGGCCGCGCTGACGGAAATCCTGCAGCACGATATTGACGGTCTCGCGCGCGAGACCCACGAGATTGCCCAGCTCGCCCTGATTGAGCCGCAAGGGAATCAGCACGCCGCCGCTGTCACGGATCCCGTAGTCGTCGGCGAGGTCGAGGAGGGTATGAGCGATGCGCGCGGGCGCACTCTTGTACAGGAGTTCCTCGACTCGCGTCCGCAGCCGGCGGACTCGCAAGCCCATCAGCTTGGTGATCTGGTACCCCAGCGCCGGCGACTCCCGCACCATCTGCAGCAGCATGTCGCGGTTCAACGCACACAGAACCGTGTCCTCGTGCGCGGTCGCCACATGGTCACGCGGCGAGTCGTCCACGATGGCAAGCTCGCCGAAGATGTCGCCCGGATATAAGAAGGCGAGAATTGTGTCCGAGCCCTCGGGGCCACCCGTCGTGATCTTCACCACGCCAGCCTTGAGAAGGAAGATCTGATCGCTCGGGTCGCCAGCCAGATAGATCCGCTGCCCTCGCGGCACCTCGAGCATTCGCGTCATCTTTTCGACCGACCGTTTCTGAGGTTCGGTGAGCGCGTCGAGCAGACGAAAGCGTTGGAGATACCAGAGCTTCGAGTAGGCAGACATCGACGGAGCGTTAGACGCTGGTCAGCCCGGCCGGGTCCCGCATCAGCCGCCGGAACACCGCTCGTCGAGCCTCGCCGCCAAGGCCGCGCGAGCGGGGATGCCGTACAAGACCGTGTCGCGATCGATGACCAGGGCCGGCGTGGCCACCAGGCCATATGCGCGGGCCTGTTCCAGCGCTGTGGCCACCTCGTACTCGACCAGCGTCACATCCGGTCGACCGTCGACGACAGCACGCACGATATCCCTGGCCGCCGGACAAGCCACGCAATGCTCGCTGCAGAAGAGCTCGATGAGATGCGACACGCCCGCAGGATACCGAACGCGCCGGACCGTAGTTGTGGTCGACTTCACAGAGCAGCGCGTTCTCGGGCAGGTACCTGTTCGGCGCAGCACGCGTGTGAGATTCCTCACATGTCAGAACCCGGGGCATCGAGAGGGTCGCTCTCTATCGCTTCGTCAGCCGTTCGACAATTCGCGACTCGAAGTCCGACCTCGGCTCGCGCTCGAAGTCGGCCGACACGCGACGCGTCAGCTGTCTGAGGGCGAGCAATTGCCGTCGGAACGCGCGGCAGTGACGACACATCGAGAGATGAAGCCATGCGGCGAGCCGCGTCGCCACGGGCGCATCGGCCATCGCGTCCATCGACACCAGCGTCGACACCTCCTTACAAGTCATCATCACGGCCGTCCCTGCCCCTTTCCATCCAGACACGCCTTCAGTCGCGAACGGGCGCGGTGAAGGATCACCCGCACGTGCGTGGTCGTGCAGCCGACGGCCCGGCTCACTTCGGCTGCCGTCAATTCCTCCACCTGGCGCAAATGGAAGACCGTCTGTTGCAGCGCGGGCAACTCGGCCAGACACTCGCGAAGCGCCAAGGCTGTTTCGCGCGAGGCGACTAGGCGATCGGCCGCTGCCGGCGCCTGTATCCACGAGCCATCGCGGTCGAAACGCCCGTCGAAGAGTTCCTCAATGGCGTCGGTCGATTCCTCACGTGCCGTCACGCGTCGTCTCTGCTGTGCCTTGTGGTGCAGGATCCCGAATAGCCAAGTCGCCACCTGGGACCGCCCCTCGAATCGCTCCACGGTCTCGAGAAACGTGACGAACACGTCCTGGGTGAGATCATCGGCATCCGCCGGCGAGAAGCCCATGCTTCGCGCCGCACGGTAGACACGCCGGGCTTCACGGTCGACGACCTCCTTGAGTAGACCCGGATCCCGCGCCCGAAGGCGTTCGAGCCACTCGGAGGAGGGCACTGCCATGTCCTGATGATACGGGCAGGCACCGGCCCCGACGACGACCGCGCCAGCCCCAGGCCGCATAGCGTCGTAAGTGAGTGTGCCGGGCCACACATTCGTTACAGGTGCGTGTTGCCTCGATCCGCTCTGGCAATACGGCCTGCGTAACGATCCG
Source organism: Vicinamibacterales bacterium (assembly GCA_050250175.1). Classification (GTDB taxonomy): domain Bacteria; phylum Acidobacteriota; class Vicinamibacteria; order Vicinamibacterales; family CAVVIG01; genus JBFWPD01. The sequence continues at coordinate 3,033 of JBFWPD010000325.1, read as the reverse complement.
GGCCTCTCGCGCACACACTCTCGAACGGCGGCGCGGCGCGAGGTGCGAAGCCGCGGCCATTACGAAGGGAGAGAACAATGCAGGCACATCCGGACTTCGGGCGGGCGGTCGCAGGGGGGTTCGTCGGAACCCTGGCCATGACGGCCATGATGTACTTCGTGGCGCCAATGATGGGGCTGGACATGGACATTGCCGCCATGCTCGGTTCCATGCTTGGCGGAAGCTGGACCGCAGGGATGGTCATGCACTTCGTGAACGGCTCGCTCATCTTCCCGGTCGTGTATGCCTTCCTGCTCTACCAACGACTCCCAGGCACGCCGACAGCGAAAGGGACGACGTGGGGTGTCATCCTGTGGCTGCTGGCCCAGTTGGTGGTCATGCCGATGATGGGCGGAGGTGTGTTCAGCAGTGCCATGGGCGGCATGATGGCCGCGGCTGGCTCCTTGGTCGGTCACGTCCTCTACGGCAGCCTACTCGGCGCCATCGCCGGTGCCCCTGAGCACCGCCTCGCTCACGCGTAACGGCCGCTGCAGTGTTGGCGATGTCCTAAGTATCGATGTCGAGTTGCATCGGCCTATTTGTCGCGCGAGCCAGTGAGATTCGAGAAGGAGTCGAATGATGCCACGCACTGCGAAGGTCTATATCACTGACGGCTCGAAGCTTCCCTCTGGAGTCAGCGCTCTTCTGAATTCCAACGGGGTCAAGTACACCGAGATCGACGTCAGCCGTGACGCGTCGATGCTCGGCTGGATCCATGGGCGAACCGGACACCTCGAACCTCCCGTAGTGGAATTCGAGGGCAAGTTTGTGCAAGGTGAGGATGTCCACGTGGTGGCGCAGCGGTTGGGGTTGAGGCTTTCCCCGCGTGAACCCGAGTTTCGGGGCGCGTGTTGTTGAGGGGCGCGTCAATCTCCACGAGCAGGCTCCAACGAGGCGCCGTGTGAGCAGCGTCAGACCGTGCGCGGTTCCTCGTGGTGCTCCCCGACCGGCGATTCGAAGCCGCTCGAATTAGCTGCCTTTTGCTCGTTTCAGGCCGAGCGCGGCAATTCGTGATGCCAGCGTCGTCGGTCGGAATCCCAACAACTCGGCCGCGCCGCCCGGCCCTGACACCTTTCCATTCGTGTGTTCAAGTGCACGGACGATGCTTTCGCGCTCCAGGCGCTTCCACTCATCGCGCGTCAGCATCGGAGAAACGACGGCGGCATCGGCCTCGGATGCCGCGACCTCCGGTCGCGGAGGCACGTCGATAGGGAAACGAAGTGGCCCGCCCTGCCAGACGATGATGGCGCGTTCAACGAGGTTCTGCAGTTCGCGAACGTTGCCCGGCCAGGCGTGGGCCGTCAGCGCGGCCATCTCCGACTGACTAATGCGAGGCACAGGACGATTCAGCCGGCCTTGGGCGAGATCGCACCGTCCGTGAAGCCGGCTGAAGCCGCGAGTGCGCTGCTCGCATGTCTCATCGGCGTCTCCGTACTTGGTCGCAGTCGACCCGAGCGGGCGTTGCTGCATGTCATTGTTGACGATGCGATGCGGCGCCTGGCGTAACCGCAAAATTTTTTGCACAGGTATGGAACGTTCGTTCCATACCAAGGAGAAGAGACCATGACGACCCGAGCCATGCAGATGTTGCCTCTGAGATCCTACGAAGGATCCTGACGGCAGTGCCCAACGACTGTCCGACGGTCACCGCTACCGCTTCGATCACCTCACGCTGCCCTTGGTGATGAGGGACATGAGATTCGAGCGTACCGATCCGGCGCCGGGTGACCACGTGCCGCCGTTTGACCTCCCGACGATCGACGGCGGTCATCTGCGTTCCGACGACATTGGACAAAGGCCAGTGCTCCTCATCTTCGGCTCGAGCACTTGTCCGGTCACCGATAACGCCGCGCCCGGCTTGAACGAGCTGCACCGCCGCTTTGGCGACCGTGTGCGCTTCGTCATGGTCAACGTGCGCGAGGCACATCCCGGCAAGGCGTTTCCGCAGCCGAAGACCATGGAGACCAAGACCGCACACGCCACGACACTCCAACGGATCTACGGCTTCGTGTTCGAGATCGCCGTGGACGACATCGACGGGACGCTGCATCGCGCGATGAGCCCCAAGCCCAACTCGGCATACCTGCTGGCGCCGAGCGGGACGATCCTCTTTCGGGCGCAGTGGGCGAACGACACCCAAGCCCTCGAACGGGCCATCGAAGCGACTATTCGAAGTCAGGCCCCGCAGCCGTCTGAGAGCGGCGGCATCCTGAAGCCGACCCTGCGGATGCTCCGCAACATTGCCCCAGTCCTGGACCGCGCCGGTGCCGGTGCCTGGAGGGATATGTGGCTCGTCGCGCCACCGCTGGCGTTCATGGCGTACACACTCAAAACGCTGCACATCCGTCCATCACCCAACGTTGCGTCCAGCAGTCCACAGGTTGTGGGAGCCGCGCGTGGAGCGAGAGGCTGACGGTCCCTTTTTTTGAGATGTTGTGGAACGACCATTCCACATTGCGAGGAGAAGCCCATGGACAACCGGCAATTGACACACAAGTACTTGCTCACCGGAGGGCATCGGCTCGCCTATCTGGACGAGGGTAGCGGACCACCGGTGCTGCTCATTCATGGCATCCCGACGTCAAGTCTGCTCTGGCGTCAGGTCATTCCCGTCCTGGCGCAGACACACCGGGTCATCGCGCCAGACATGCTCAACTACGGGAAGTCCGACAAGCCCGTTGACGCAGACGTCTCCATCGCGGCCCAGAGCCGGCTGATGGTGAAAGTGCTGGACACGCTCGGCATCGCCCGAGCGGACGTGGTCGCGCACGACATCGGCGGTGGCGTCGCGCAACTGATGGCGGTCAATCAGCCGCACCGAGTCAAGAAGCTCGTGTTGAGCAATGCGGTGTGCTTTGACTCTTGGCCGATCCCAGAGTTCAAGTCCCTGCAGGCGATCGGCGCTGAAGGCATGATGAGCCTCGACGCGTTCCTTCGGATGATGCGCGACTTCCTGCCGCGCGGCGTGTTCCGGGCCGAAGGTCTCAGCGACGA
>JBFWPD010000324.1:0-5156 GCA_050250175.1 Vicinamibacterales bacterium | reverse complement strand
ACACGTCCGAGGAGCTGCAGCTCGTGGTGCAGGAGAGCCAGGAAGCCGGAGCGCTGCCCGCCGAATCAGGACGGCTGCTCCGGGAAGTGCTCGCGTTCGGGGATCTGACGGCGGGTCAGGTGATGGCACCGCGTGTACGAATCACCGGCGTGCCGCTCGGGGCGAACCCCTCGGACGTGGAGCTCATTCTGCGGACGAATCCCCATACGCGCTATCCGATCTACCAGGACGACCTCGATCACACGATCGGCATGCTGCACGTGAAGGACCTGCTCCGGCTGATCCTCGCCGGTGAGCCCGTCGACGCCCGCCACGCACGGCCAATGCCAACCGTCCCCGAGACGGCTCCCCTCGACGCTGTCATCTCCTCCATGCGACGCAATCGTGCCCAGATGGCGCTCGTCATCGACGAGTACGGGGGTACCGCGGGGATCGTGACACTGCAGGACCTGTTCGAGGAGCTGGTGGGCGAGCTGCACGATGCCCCGGTCGCTGTCCTCGACATCTACACCGACGCCTCCGGACGGCTTCGGGTACCCGGCACCCTCCGCCTCGACGAGCTGGGAGAGCGGATGGGAGTCACCGTGCAGCACGAGGACGTGGACAGCGTCAGCGGCCTTGTACTCGCCCTCCTCGGGCGACCGCCCAAGGTGGGCGATATCGTCCGTCACGAGGGCCTGCAGCTGGAGGTGACCTTCGTCCGCGGTCACGGCGTCGAGCAATGTGCCGTCAGCCGGGCGGAGTGACTCACATGTAGCCACTTTGGCGACATCGGGTCGAAAATGCGGCAGTTTCAACGTATGCTCTAGCGCAGATGATCAATGCACAGTCAGTCGCGGGCAGCCGTCCGCGCATCCATCTTGTCAATCCAAGTCATGTGTCGTTCGGCATAGGCGTCATTACGCCCCGCTGGCTGTATGTCCTGGCTGGTGCCACCCCCGAAGAGTTTGGCACCCCCATCCTGACGGACGAAACACTCGAGCAGCTCGGGCCCGGCGTGATCCAGCCAGGCGACATCGTCGGGATCGGCATTCACTCCGGCAATGCACTCCGCGGCTACGAGGTTGGTCAGGCTGCGCGAGCCGCGGGCGCGACGGTGATCTTCGGAGGCATTCACGCCACTCTCTATCCCGACGAAGCGCGCGATCTCGGCGGCGCGCACGCGGTGGTCAAGGGCGACGGCGAAGACGCCTGGCCGAAGGCCTTGACAGACTGCCTGCGCGGCGAGCTACAGCCGGTGTACGAGGGCGGCAAGGTCGAGCCCGAGCTGTTCAGCGCGGCACGATGGGATCTCCTCGAGCCGGGCCGCTACATGTGGGGATCGGTTCAGACGGTGCGCGGCTGCCCGAAGCACTGCTCCTTCTGTTCGGTCTGGCGGACCGACGGCCAGCGGCCCAGGCAGCGAGGCGCGTACAGCGTCATCGACGAGATCGTCGAGCTTCGCCGCCGCGGATTTCGTTTCATTGCGCTCGCCGACGACAACTTCTACCCCGTCACGCTCGAAGACCTGCAGCAGGCCGAACGGCGTGCAGACCGCTCCCGATACGAGAACCTGCTGGCGCTGCGCGCCGAACGGTTCGCCCTGATGGAGCAGCTCGCACAACTGCCGTCCGACATGGTGTTCTTCACGCAGATCACCATGGAGGCCGCCGAGGACACGGAGTTCCTCGAGGCCATGCGGCGGGCACGAATCAAGGGTGCGCTGGTCGGCATCGAAGCCGTGACCCCCGAGGGGCTCAAGGACATCTACAAGGACTTCAACGAGTCGGGCGAAGCGCTCGTCAAGCGCCTCCGCGCGTTCCGCGAGCACGACGTGCACGTGCTCGGCTCCTTCATTTTCGGGCTCCAGAGCGACCGGCCCTCGACTTTCGACGCCACGCTCGACGTCGCGCGCCGGGCGGGCATCACGTTCGCGCAGTTCGTCATGCTCACACCGTTCCCCGGCACGCTCGATTTCGCCGACTGGGAAAAGGAAATGGCGTCGAACCCCACGCGGATCGACGGCGTTCCCCTCACACGGCATTGGCTCATCCCTCAGGCCAAGCGGCCGAAGGTGTATATCCCCCATCCGACGATGGCCGCCGACGAGATCCGTGAACGGACACAAGGCGTCTGGGACGAGTTCTACAACCTGCGCAACGTGTGGGCGCGATCGAGCTGCGTGAAGTCGCTCAAGTCGCGCCTGGCCTTCATGCTCATCTCGAAGATCTATCGCCAGATGTACGCGAACACCGGAATCGCGACCGACAGCGCCCGTGTGGGCCGGTCGGCACGTTGGGCTCGTATGATGATCAAGCCGTGCCAGAAACTGTTCACGGCGAAGCCGATGCCCGATCTGCAGCCGCCGCCGCGGACGATGCGCGCGGCCACTGCCAACCTTATCCAGCTCACGCGCCCCTCTGCGCCGCTGACGTAACGCAATCAGGCTGCGGGGCTGCGGGCTCAGGTTCAGGCACGGAACCTGAGCCCGCGCCCCTTCGTCCTTCTTCTTGATCGACGAAGGAGGCTCTCAATGGTCAAGCGCCTGACCCGTTCGCGTACCGACCGCCGGCTTGCCGGCGTCTGCGGTGGACTTGCCGAGTATTTCGAGGTCGATTCCACGCTCGTCCGCCTCGTCTGGCTCATCCTGTCCATCTTTCCTGGCGGTATCATCGGTGGCGTGATCGCCTACCTGCTCGCCTGGATCGTGATGCCGGATGCAGGCACTGCGGCGGCCCTGCCCGCAAGACCTCGTCTCACCCGCTCCACGACAGACCACAGGATTGCAGGCGTCTGCGGCGGGATCGCTGAATACTTCGGTGTGGATTCGACGCCGATTCGGCTGCTCTGGCTCCTGCTGACCATCCTGCCCGGCGCGATCGTCGGCGGCGTTCTCGTCTACCTGGCGGCGTGGATCATCATTCCGAAGGATGGTGTCTCCGCATTGACTCCCTCGGTCGAGGGCACCGGGTCGGCGACGTAGCCGGACGGCTCGATTCCGTCAGTCCCGCCCGGGCCGGCTGGCCCGGGCGCGCCACGTCCAGACGAGAAGGGCGCACCACAGCAACGCGCTCGCGAGCGAGATCGCATTCGCCATCGTCCGAATCGCGGTATTGGTGAGTCGCACCTCGACGTGACTCGTGCCTGCCGGGACGTCGACTTCGAGCTGCCCTTCATCCGATTCGAACGTCGATTCCCGTTCATCCAGCCACACGCGCCACCCGGGCGCACGACGCGAGTTCACGACGAGCCTGAATCCCTCCGACGTCTCGACGTCCAGAGCAACAATCGTGTCCTCGAGGCGCTTCACCTCGACGGTGCCGCGTCCCTGAGTCACGGCCCAGCGACCGACATCAGGAGGCGGCCAGGGTCCCCCGGGTGGAACGAACGCGCGCTCCAGGAATGCGGTATCTCTCGCGTTCTGCGTCAGTGGCCAATCCGGGTCGTCGATCTCCATGATGAGACGCGGCCCTTCGAGCGTGAACTCGATGTACTCGCGCTCCACGTACCACTGGGTCACGATGAGGCCGAGGACGACGAGCGCCTGCGCGGTTCGATTCTCGATGAGCGAGACGAGAACTCCCGCGAGGGCGCCGCCGGCAACGGCGACAATCATGAAATATCTCCAGGGAAACTGAGCGAACGCCAATTGCGGCACGAGCTCCCACAGCCACGCGGCGGCAGGCGTCATCATGAACAGTCCCAGTGCGAAGACGCCCAGCCACCAGATGAGCGGAGCCGCCTGCCGCTTGCCCCGGGCGACCGCGATAATCGCGGCAATCGCCGCCGCAGCCGCAATGCCTGCCTGCACGATTCCCACCTGCAGCGATAGTCCATCGTCAGGCCCCGGTAACGAGGCACCGGGTCCCCATTCGTAGTCGAACCACTGCTGCGGCGCGACGAAGTGCTGGTGGTAGTCGAAGTAGCCGCTCGCCATCTGCCCGATCGAGATGTGATCGAGCTCGAAGTTGGCCGGGATCACGTAGAAGGCAGCCAGGCCTCCCCCCAGGACGCAGGCAGCAGCGACCCAGCCTGCTCCTGCAAGTGTCGTCCGGCGAGTCGCAAGGGCGTACGCGCAGTAGGCGGGCACCAGCGGCATCGCGATCACGGTCGCGGCGGCGTGGCACAGCATCATCAGCGCAAGGGCCACAGCCAGCAGGAGGTGATACGCCCCACGACCAGTCTGGAGCGCGCGATCGAGGGACCAGATCACCGCCGGGATGAACGCGATGGCGGCCATTTCCGGGAACGACGACCGCACATAGGCGTCGAGTATCAGATAGGGAGACCAGGCAAACACAGCCGCCGCGGCAAGGCCCGGCATGCGGCCGAATGGGCGGCAGAGGAGAAACATGAAGAAGGCGCCAGCCCACCAGAGTCCGACGACGGTTGCCTTGAGCGCCGTGGAGAGGTCCAGGCCGACGGCGTGCACCAGCGAGACGAGGTAGTACAGCCCGACCTGGTAGAAACTGAAGAGCGGCTGACCATAGCCGGGTCTGATCCACTCCACCCATCGCACGGGAAACTGGCCCTGTGACAGGGCGCGGTCGAACAGAAACGTATACGTCGCATGCGTCTGGATGTCGTGCGCGGCGGGAAATCCGAGCGTCATCATCGGAGACCCCAGGTAGACGAGGCTCGCTGCGAGCGCCACCGCGGCTATGACTGACGTCGCGCGCGCCATCTTTGGCCGGAGCGCAGGAACGGCTCGCTCGTACAGCAGGACTGCTGCAGCCAGACACACCACTCCAATCGCCAGCGGCTTGTTGACGTCGGAGGCCGTAATGGCCAGAGGTCTGGTTCCGATGGACAGCCGTCCCGCGAACGCGACGTAGATGGCAATCGCGAACTCGACCAGGGCTGCCAGTGTAAAGACGACGGCGGCCTGGGCGATGCGTCTCAGGTCGAGGGCAGGCATGCAACAGGCATGATCCCCCATTGAGATCTCCACGACAATCCGGAAACCTCGGACGGCGAGCGAAGCTCGGAGGCGGGACGCATTCGAGCATCGCTTCCACCAGACGTGATACAAGGACTTGCGAGACGTGACGAACGACGATCGCCGGGACGAACGGGAGCAGATGGTCGCGCGCCAGATCCGGGCGCGTGGCATCCTCGACCCTGCAGTGCTGCGCGCGATGAGCGAAGTGCCCCGACATCACTTCGTCCCTCCAGAG
>JBFWPD010000323.1:0-5160 GCA_050250175.1 Vicinamibacterales bacterium | reverse complement strand
AGGAGCGGTGCCGCCGTACCGAGCGCGCAGCCGACGCGCCAAGTGCCGCTGCGTGTGGGGCTTGTCGCGAGGCTCGCGTCCGGGCCGCCGCCGGCCGGTGGGTACCTGGCGCGCGTTGACTACTGCAGTTGCCGGCGACCGAGCAGGATCACCTGCGCCAGCGCGAGCGTCTCGGAGTGGGTGATGGTCAGGAGCGACGAGGCACCGCCCATCGATTCGAACCGGCGGCGTGCACCACCATGCAGTGCCAGCTGGGGAGGTCCATCGGCCCGCACGACCTCGACGTCCTTCCACCAGACCTCATTGGAGAAGCCGGTGCCGAGCGCCTTCATGGCTGCCTCCTTGGCGGCAAATCGGCCGGCGAAGTGGATGGCGGGGCGCTGCCGCCGTTCGCAGTACGCAATCTCGGCGTCGGTGAAGACACGAGCCACGAACCGGTAGCCCCACCGGACGATCACTGCTTCGACGCGATGAATGTCCGTCGAGTCGAGCCCCAGGCCGATGATGTCGGGCATACGATGTGATGATAGTGTCATGACCTTGCCGACGCCCGGCGAAAGCTTCGAATGGCACCAGGTGTCGGGCCGGCCGGCGCTCGTGTGTCTGCCGCTGGCGCCATTCGCACCGCATCTCTTCACGACCCAGACGTGGGCGCTGGGACACCGGCCGAGTTCGCCGGCCGATGAAGCCAGCGCGTGGGAAGAGGTCGCGCGCGGGCTCGGCGTATCGCCCGCCCGCCTCGTGCGAGCGCGCCAGGTGCACGGATCGACCGTGCTCGTGGGGACGTCGACATGCCCCCCGGACGCCCGGTCCGATGCGGACGTCATCGTTGTCGCCGAACCCGGTGTCGGCGCGGCCGTCCAGACCGCGGACTGCGTGCCGATGCTGGTCGTCGACCGGAAGACCAACGCCGTGGCCGCGGCTCACGCGGGGTGGCGCGGGATGGTCGCGAACGTGCCGCGCGTGACCGTCGACGCGCTGGCGCGCATGTTCGGTTCTCTCACAACCGACCTGCTGGTCGCGCTCGGGCCGAGCATTGGCGCCTGCTGTTACGAAGTCGGCGACGAGGTGCGCGAGCAGTTCTCGCGTGCCGGCGTCGGAACGGCAGCACTCGACCGATGGTTCACGTCGCTGCCACGGCCCGATGCTCTCAACCCGCCGTGCGCTCGCGTTCTCGACACGCCGCGCCGGTCAGGGTTCTGGTTTTTCGACGGCTGGGCGGCGGTGCGCGAGCAGCTCATCGGTGCAGGCGTCCCCCCGGCGCAGATCTTCTCTGCTCAGGTGTGCACGGCGAGCCATGCGGAGACGTGCTGTTCGTATCGGAGAGACGGTGCGCCAGCCGGCCGCATGGTGGGTGCCATCCGTTGCGTGCAGGCGAAAGCGGGAACAGCGGCGAGTCGGCTAGTCTAGCCGGCTGTCGGCACGGGGGAGGGCGCGGCCGGCACGAAGTACAGGATGCGCTGACAACTGTCGCACTGGATGATGTCCACGTTGCGCCGGACGGTGTTGAACACCTGCGGCCGGATGCGGACGTGGCAGATGGTGCAGATGCCGTCACGAGCCTCGGCAACCGCCACGCCGTTCCGGCGGCTCGCGACCTGCTGAAACATTGAGAGTACTTTCGGATCGAGTCCCGCCACCAGACTCTGGCGCTGCGCCGACGTTTCTTCGATCACCTTGCGCAGCGTCGCGACGTCGGCGCTGAGCGCCTTCTTGTCGGCCTCGATCTCCTTCTGAGTAGCGACGAGCTCCGCCTCGGCGGTCTTCAGGGCCGCCGTGAGTTCGTCGGCTTCGAGCATCCGCTCGAGGATGCGGTCCTCCAGCGACTTCACCCCGGTTTGGGCGAATGCGATCTCCTTCTGCATCGCTTGATACTCGATGTTGGTCTTCACCGCCATCAACTGATCGCGATACTTCGAGAGGCGACCCTGGTGGACGGCGAGCTCCTTCTCGATGTCGCGGCGGGAGGCCTGGCTTTGCGAGAGCCCGTCCTTCGCCACCGTCACCTGTTGGCGGGAGGCGTCCAAGCGGGCGTCAAGTGCGCGCAGGCGGTCGGGCTCTTCAGCCACCCGCCGCTGCGCGTCGAGCATGATCGAATCCAGCCGCTGCAGTTCAATGAGCCGTTCAAGGTCCGCATTCATCGTCGCTCCTCACCCGAGAGGTGATCCCGTCACGCGGCTTGCGAATGGCCGCTCCGGCAGCGACCGGTGCGTGTCAGCGAGCGCGAAAGGTGGTGGGCCCACCAGGATTCGAACCTGGAACAGGCCGGTTATGAGCCGGCGGCTCTAACCGTTGAGCTATGGGCCCGAAAGTATCGTTGCTCGATCCTGCCGCTACGAGGTTCTCCCCTCCAGGAATGCACGCAGCTTGCGGCTGCGCGACGGGTGTCGCAGCTTGCGGAGCGCCTTCGCCTCGATCTGCCGGATGCGCTCGCGGGTGACGGCGAAACTCTGGCCGACTTCCTCCAGCGTGTGCTCGCTGCCATCGCCGACGCCAAAGCGCATCTTGATGACCTTCTCCTCGCGAGGCGTCAGTGTCTTCAGCACGGACTCCGTCTGCTCCTTGAGGTTCAGATTGATCACGGCTTCGGCTGGTGACACCACCTGGCGATCCTCGATGAAGTCGCCCAGATGCGAGTCCTCCTCCTCGCCGATCGGCGTCTCCAGCGAAATCGGCTCCTGGGCGATCTTCAGCACCTTTCGGACCTTCGAGACCGGAATGTCCATGCGCTTCGCGATCTCTTCAGAGGTCGGCTCGCGCCCGAGCTCCTGGACGAGGGCTCGCGACGTGCGAATGAGTTTGTTGATCGTCTCGATCATGTGGACGGGGATGCGGATCGTCCGGGCCTGGTCCGCGATGGCGCGGGTGATCGCCTGCCGAATCCACCAGGTCGCGTAGGTCGAGAACTTGTAGCCGCGACGATACTCGAATTTGTCCACGGCCTTCATCAGCCCGATGTTCCCTTCCTGAATCAGGTCGAGGAACTGCAAGCCGCGGTTCGTGTACTTCTTGGCGATGGACACGACGAGGCGGAGGTTGGCTTCGACGAGCTCTTTCTTCGCCTGTTCGGCCTGGTACTCGCCCTTGACGATCGTGTCGAGCGTCTTCTTCAGGTCGGCGGGCTCCTGCTCGAGCGTGTCCGTCATCGCCTTGAGCTTGAGCTTGTAGTCCTTGACCTGTCGGAACACGTTCTTGCGGTCGTCTTCCTTCAGGCGGTGCTTCTTGTTCTTCGGATTGAGCAGACGGTCGAGCGCTTCGATCTCGCGCTGGACGCTCTTGACTCCCTCAACCGCATCCTTCATCTCGTCGATGAGGCGCCGCTTGACGGCTTCGGTGAACTCGATATCGCGGATCCGCTGCGACAACTCCACCTGGGCGCGCATGGCCGCCCATTTGGCCTTGCGGTATTTCTTCTTGTCCTTGGTGGTCGTGCCTTTGGGGGTCTCGGCCAGCTTTTCGAAGAGCTTCTCGGATGCCGCCCGTGCTTTGCGCACGGCCTCGATCTGCTTCTGGACCTGTTTGGCGCGTTCGAGGATCCGCTCGTCCGTGATTTCCTCGTCGTTGAAGATCACCAGCTCGCGGATGGTGCGATCGCCACTGTATAGCTGGTCGCCCAGCTCGATGACCTTCTTCGCGACGAGTGGCGTACGGGAGATCGACTTGATCACCGCCAGCTTGCCGCGCTCGATTCGGCGCGCAATCTCGACCTCTCCCTCGCGGGTCAGCAGCGGGACGGTCCCCATCTCCCGCAGGTACATCCGGACGGGGTCGTTCGTCTTGTCGAGCGCGCCAGGCGTCAGGTCGAGCTCCAGCTCTTCGGAACCTTCCGCCGTCCTGTCGATGGGCTTGTCGTCGCGCAGGTACTTCTGGTCGGAATCGATGACCTCGATGCCGGCGCTGCCAAAGGTGTTGAACAGGTCATCGAGCTCGTCGGAGGACGTAATCTCCGACGGCAGCATCTCGTTGACCTCGTCGTACAGCAGGTAACCCTTTTCCTTGCCGATATTAATGAGCTGCCGTACTTCGTCGTATTTTTCTTCAATCGACATCAAGAAATCCCTCGGAGGGCGTGTCTGGACCCGCAACCGGACGCGCTCGCGTGCGACCCGGCATCTTGCCACATTTCTCGTGCTCTTAGGTCAGTTCTTCCATCTGGTGCAGCAACGCGACCTTCCGGTCGTACAGTCGCGCTATTTCGTCATCGTTTCGCCCGTCTGGTCCCCCAGGGCGACCGGAATTCTCTCGTTGTAACCCATCGATCTGCCGCTGCAGGGCTGCCCGCTCCTGATCGAGCCGGAGGCGGCGCATTGCCGCGACACATTCAGCCAGCGATTTGGCGGGCGGGGCAGGTTCTGACGCGATCCCGGTGACCAGCTGGGCGTCTCCCTCACTTAGACGCTGAATCAGGGCAGATGGCACCCGTTCCGCCGGCATTTCCTGTAGATCGCGCGCGAGTTCGAGCACCCGCCGCGTGGCGAGCGGCTTCACGTCGGCCTCCTCGAGGCCGGCGACGACCGGCATCGCTTCCACCGGTCGCTGAATCAGCCACCAGATGAGAGCCTTTTCGGCCTTCTTGATGTCGCCCAAGCCCGGCAGGTCGGCCCGGGCGATGGTCGTCTGCCGCTTGGCCGCGAGCCTTCTGAACTCATGCTGAACGACTTCAGCCGTGATGCCGGCGCGGTGAGCCACCCTATCCGCGAACTGGTCCCGCGTGGTCGCCTCCGGCAGCCAGGCCGCGATACCGAGCATCCTGCCCAGAAACGCACGCTGCGCGTCGGCATCCTCCAGATTGATCCCGCGAAGCGCCGCATCCATGAGGTATTCCAGGTACGGTCGCGAGCGACGGAGACGGGCCCGGTAGGCGTCACCACCGTTGGTCCGGATGAAGGTGTCCGGGTCCTGCCCGTTGTCGAGGACCAGCACGTTGACATCGAACCCTTCCCTGACGAGCAGCTCCGACGACTTCGCCGCCGCTCCCTCACCTGCCGTGTCAGGGTCGTAGCTGAGCACGATCTTCGTGGTGAACCGCCTGAGCAGCTGCGCCTGTTGCGGTGTCAGCGCCGTCCCACAGCTGGCCACCACCGGGGCGGCATTCGACTGGAACACCTGAGCGAAATCGAAATACCCCTCCACGAGGACCACATACCCGAGCTTCCGGAT
>JBFWPD010000322.1:0-5180 GCA_050250175.1 Vicinamibacterales bacterium | reverse complement strand
GCACGGGAGTGGACTGCACGTGCTGCATCAGCATCTTCATCGGCGTATCGCCCTCGAAAACCAGCTGGCCGGTGAGCAGATAGTACGCGACGCAGCCCAGCGCGTATACATCCGCGCGGCGATCGACCGTCGTTTCGCCCAGGACGATTTCCGGCGCCATATAGGCAGGCGTCCCGGTCGTCTTGTGATCCATGGTGACGAGCGTCTGCTGTACGGCGGCCCTATCCTTCAGCTTCACGAGCCCGAAGTCGAGCACTTTCACGAAGTCGTATTCCAGGCCCATCCGGCAGACGTAGATGTTCGCGGGCTTGATGTCGCGGTGGACGAGTCCCCGCGCATGGGCGTCGGCCAGGGAATGGCAGACCTGCCGCAGGAGGAAAATCGCCCGCTTGGCGGGCAGCGGACCGAATGTCTTGACGAGCGATTCGAGATCCCGGCCGACCAGCAACTCCATGACGTAGTAGAAGTTGCCCTGCTCGGTCGTGCCGAAGTCGAACACCTGGATCGTGTGAGGCGAGCTGAGCGCTGCCGTCGCCCTCGCCTCGCGCTCGAACCGGTGGAGGAGCAGGCGCGCTTCGTCGTCGGTCGCCGCGCCGAGGACCTCAGGCCTGACCAGCTTGACGGCGGCGTTCCGCGCCAGCAGGCGGTGCTCTGCGCGCCAGACTTCGCCCATGCCACCGTGTCCGAGGAGCTCGACCAGCCGGTAGCTGCCCAGTTCCTGCGCTTCCCGCAGCCGCCTGCCCATCCGCTGGAAGAAGTGTGATGGCACGGTCGCGACGACCGCTGCGGCGTAGTTGGGAAGGTAGAGCACGAAGGTATCGAACGCCGACGGCGTGGGCAGTCCGCTCAGGTACGCCAGCCAGACGGCAAGTGGATCCATTGTCGCGGCCGCCATCGATGCGAGCAGCATCCGCCTGGGTGTCGTGGGGGCGATCATCGAGAAGACGAGGATGACCACGGCGTTCCACGAGACGTGCATCGCCGGCACCACGAGCGGCAGCGCGGTGAAGGCGTTCAGGATGCCAACGCCGAACGCATTGACCAGCATGTAGCCGAGGGCGACGTTCGTCTTGGTGTACGGGTCGTTCGGCGAGTAGCGCACGTAGGCATACATCGCCATCGCCGTCAGAATGCCGCCGACTTCTATTGATGTCGTCAGCAGCGACGGCACGAAGGTGCTCGACGCGGCCCGCAGGAACACGAGGTCCAGCATCAGGCCGAAGGTCCAGAGTCCGACGCCGACCGCGCTGAAGAGCGCGATGCGCTGGACCTGCTCGGTCATCATGTCCGCGGACACGCGCCAGCCCGACGTACCGGTGCCTCCGGATGGCACCGGTGTCTGTGGCCGCCGGGCGATGAGCTGCGGACGGGTCATGGCCGGTGGGAGCCGCCTCCGGACTGCCGCTTGAGCGCCTCCAGATTCATCATGATGGATTCGTTCGACCGTACCAAGTCAGCCAGGATCTCTTCTCTAGGACGCGCGGGGCGGTTCGCAGGTCGCGAGTCCTCGAGGTAGGGCCAGAGCCGCTCCCGTATTGGCGGCGGCAGGACGCTCTCCAGGTATTCGAGCGCCGTCCCACGCAGGTTGCGGTCGTCGGAATGCAGCCCGCGATACGCAATCTGGAGCGGGCCGGAGGGTAGCACGAGCGCCAGGAGCGTGAAGACGTGGGCCAGGCTTCGGCCGGCCCGGTCCTTCACGAACTGATCGACGAACACGTTCTCTTCAGCCTCATCCAGCCGCGTGAGCAGCCGGTTGCTCTCCCAGACCGGACGGCCGACGGCCGCTTCCCGCTGCACGACATCGAATACGAGCTGCCGGTCGACATGGATGCGCGGATTCCGTTCGATGATCGTCGCGAGCGACCGGGCGCACTGATACCGGACCTCGAACCGCATGTCGTCGAGGCCGAGCAGCAGGCCGTCGGCGGCGCGTTGGGACGCGCACTGTGCGAGGACTCGCGGCAGCCGGCGCCTGATGGCGAAGTCCTGATCGGGATCGACCAGGGCGTCCACGAGCTCGCCGACATGCCGATCAGCGACACGGCGCAGCGCCTGGACCGCCTCGTTCGCCACAGGGTCCCACGCGAGCAGCGGGATCGCGTGAGGCACCATCGCCGCGGCGAGCGGCTGGTCGCTCTTGAGGGCGCGGCGGACCCGTTCCTGATCGCGCGATCGCAGCGCGAGAATCTGCAGCATGTCGGCATCCAGGTTGCTCAGCAGCGCCTGCGATCCGGCGCGGGCAGCAGACACGTCGGGCTCGGCGCGGGGAGGCGGCTGCTCGCCGGTCGGGGCCACCTGCGTTTGCCGGAGCTTCCGAAGCGCCGTCAGCGACCGCATCATCGTCGTACGGGTGGTGCGATCCTCGGTCTCGGACAGGTCGAGCTCCACCGCACGGTGCATCAGGCTGCGTTCGAGCGTCTGGACGTACCCGCGATTGAGGCGGCTCGCCGCGGCGAGCGCGACAACTGAACAGGCGATCGCGACACCCAGCAGCGCCGGCACCGGGTTGAGGGGAGCGATGAAGAGGATCGTCCTGATGACGCCGCCGCCGAGCGCCTCGCCGGCGCGATCGAATCCGACGTCGATGACCGACTTCGCCGCGCGCTTCTCCTCCGACGGTATCGGTGTGTAGAAGAGCTCGTAGCCCGATCGGAACAGCGAAGAGCGCAGCACGGATTCGGCACCGCGCGCTCCCATGATGCTTTCGAGGCCTGGAATCGCCCACGCGATGACGCTCCCGGCGAGCAGAGCGATTGAAGGCGTGCCGGTCGTGACCGCCAGGCCCATGCGTTCGAGAGCGATCCGGCTTCCCGCCGTCTGGACGATGAAGGTCAGCACGCCGACCCCTGCGTAGAACAACGCGAAGAATCGCAGCAGGTCTTCACTGGAGGCGAAGGTTGCCGCTGCCTGCGCCTTGAAGACGTACTCGGCAAGCGCGGCGCCCATCGTGCCGAGAAGGACGAGCGCCGCGAGGTTCTGCAGATACGGCGCGCGTGCGAGCACATGGAGGCCCGATCGCGCCGGCGCGCCGCCAAGCTCCGGATCGATCTCCATCGGGCGCTCACGCTCGCGCTCGGCGAGCGGAGCCGCGAGCTGCCGCACCGCCCGCGCGCACACCAGATTGAGCACGGCCAGCACCGGCAGGAGCGCGGTCACGTCTGCGAACGTGGCGAGACGCTCTGCGAGCAGGCCGCCCGCAAGCCCGCCCAGTGTGCCCACGCCGGCGATCTGGCCGAACTTCCGCTTCGCCGTTCGCGGATCGAAATGCTCGGTGGCTATCAGCCAGAACCCCGAGCCGAGCATCGGGCCGAGGCCGGAAATGTGGAGATATACGATCGGCGCGGCCACCCTGGGCGCGGCCACCGCCAGCCCCCATTCGACGAGAAGCAGGGCGGCGCTCAGCACGAACGAGAGCGGCACGAAGATGTGCGGCGGGACGACGCGGAGCACCCGTGAGCTGAGGGCCACGAGCGCTATCGAGACGAGCGCCGTCACGATGAACATGACCGGCAGGCTCGTGACGGCGAGATACTGGAGGAAGAGCGTGTCCCGGACCGCCTTGCCGGCGACGAACTGGGCCGTGACGGCAGCAGCACACACCATCGCGGTCGCGACGGTCGCGTCTGGCTGAGAACGTGAAGGCGTCATGCCGAGGTCCCGGCCAGGAGTGGATCAGCCCTCCGGAGCTGGGCGACCTGCAGCGCTGGACTCTTGAGGATACGAGGATCTTACCACCGCCGTTCCGGCGGACCCGGCTCAGGCCGGCGCAATGGAAAACGGCTCACGAGATCAGGTCGGCCGACTCTTCGACGGGGGCGTCGAGCGTGCGGTGCAGGCGCTCGAGGTCGAGCGCATTGTCCCACCGTGCCACCACGACCGCGGCCAGGGCATTGCCAATGAGATTCGTGATCGCCCGGGCCTCCGACATGAATCGATCGATGCCGACGAGCAGTGCCAGTCCTGCCACCGGCAGCGTAGGGACCGCAGAGAGGGTCGCCGCGAGCGTGACGAAGCCGCTGCCGGTCACGCCCGCCGCGCCCTTTGACGTCAGCAGCAGCAGGCCAAGCAGGCCCAGCTGCTGCATGAACGACAGCGAGGTGTTCGTCGCCTGCGCGATGAAGATCGACGCCATCGCCATGTAGACCGCCGTGCCATCGAGGTTCATCGAGTATCCCGTGGGCACGACGAGTCCGACGACGCGCTTCTCGACACCGAGGCGCTCGAGCTTGACCATCAGGCGGGGCAGCACGGACTCGGACGACGACGTGCCGAGGACGATGAACAGTTCTTCCTTGAGGTACCGCAGGAACTTGAGCAGGTTGAAGCCGGCGACGCGGGCGATGGTTCCCATGCCGACGAGGATGAACAGCAGGCACGCGAGGTAGAAGGCGGCCATCAACTTGCCCAGCGACAGCAGCGTGTCTACCCCGTATGTCCCGACGGTGAAGGCCATCGCGCCGAAGGCGCCGATGGGCGCGACGCGCATGATCATCCGCACGATGCCGAAAAGCGCGTTCGAGCACTGGTCGATGAATCCGAGCAGCGGGCGGCCCCGTTCGCCCAGGTGCAGCACGGCCAGGCCGAACAGCACCGATACGAACAAGACCTGCAGGATTTCCCCGCGCGCGAAGGCTTCGAAGAACGTCGTCGGGATGATGTTCAGCAGGAACTGCGTCGTCGTCAGCTGTTCGGCGCTCGTGGCGTACGCGGCGACTGCGGACGCGTCGAGCGTGGCGGGGTCGGCGTTGATGCCGGCGCCCGGCTGCATGACGTTGACGACGATCATTGCGATCACGAGGGCGATTGGGGTCGTGATCACTTCGAAGTAGAGGAGCGTCTTGATGCCGATGCGTCCGAGGTCGCGGATGTCGCCCATCGTCGCGATGCCGCTGACGACCGTGGTGAAGATGACGGGGGCGATGATCATCCGGATCAGGCGGATGAAGCCGTCGCCGAACGGGCGCATCGACGCCCCGAGGTCAGGGTTGAGGGTGCCGAGCGTTGCGCCGATGACGATCCCGGCGAGGACCTGGAAGTACAGACGTGTGTAGAACGGGGGCCGCGCCGCCATGGATGACGCGGCATTGTAGCCGAGCGGCTGAGGCAGGCCGGAGTGATGTGGTAAGATTGGGGTTCTTCTCAGTGACGCGGGGTGGAGCAGTCCGGTAGCTCGTTGGGCT
>JBFWPD010000321.1:0-5196 GCA_050250175.1 Vicinamibacterales bacterium | reverse complement strand
ATCCATTGCTGGGATTTGTCGAGATCCCTGCCGGGCCGTTTCTCATGGGCAGCGATCGGTCGGTCGACGCGCTTGCCCACGACAACGAGCGATGGCCCCCCACCGGGCAGCAGGCGTTGCTCGACCTTCCGGCGTTCTACATCGGCAAGTACGAGGTCACGGTGGCTCAGTTCGCGGCATTCACCGGGTCTACGGGACGGATTGCGCCGCCTGCAGGTTCCGGCAGCGGGCTGAGCCATCCGGCAACTTCAGTGTCGTGGCCCGACGCGCTGGCGTATTCCCGATGGCTCGAGCCGCGGCTGATCGCGTCTCCGTCCACACCGGAGCGCCTGCGACAACTCCTCGCCGATGGATGGCATCTGAGCCTGCCGAGCGAGGCGCAGTGGGAGAAAGCCGCCCGGGGAACTGACGGGCGTATCTATCCGTGGGGGAACGAACCGCAGCGTTCGAGCGCGAATTATCTCGGACAGGGCACGGCGGCCGTCGGACAGTTCGCCTGCGCGCATTGCCCCTTCGGTCTGTTCGACATGAGCGGCAACGTCTGGGAGTGGACGCGAAGTCCCTACCAGCCGTACCCGTACGCAGAGGCAGACGATGCGTCGGACCTCGAGGCCGACGCGCTCTGGGTGATACGGGGCGGCTCGTTTGCTGACGCAGAAGGAAACATACGTACCGCGACTCGCGGCGGCGCCGACCCTGGCGTGCGCCGTCCCTTCATCGGCTTCCGGCTGGTGCTGACTCGCTTCTGAAAGAGAGGTCATCATGTCGCGCCCTTCGTCGTTGATCGCGCTGGCCGGCCAGGCCGTGATGGTTGCCGCGCTGGCTGACTCGCCTCTGTTCAGTCAGGAGGCGGAACCGACCAACGAGGCGCCGAATCCGTACCAGACCATCGAGCATCACTTCAAATTGCCCGCCGGCCGTACGTGGGGATCGACCAGCGCGGTCGACCTCGCGCCCGACGGCCGATCGCTCTGGGTCGCCGAGCGATGCGGTGGCAACAGCTGCTTCGATCGGCCTGCGGGACAGATGTCGAAGCTTCCGCCGATCCTGCGCTTCGACCTGGATGGCAATCTGATGGCGAGCTTCGGCGCAGGCCTGCTTGCCTTCCCGCATGGCATTCACGTGGACGCCCAGGGCAACGTGTGGGTCACCGACGGCCAGGACAACGCGCCGCCCGCACCCGCACCGCCGGCAGGGGCCACCCCTGCGCCCCCTGCAGCCCCGCGTCCCAACGCCGGCGCGACGTCAGGGCATCAGGTGTTCAAGTTCAGTCCGGAGGGGAAGCTGCTGATGTCGCTCGGTCGCCCTGGCGGTGCCCTGGCGCCGGATCACTTTCTTCAGCCGAACGACGTGA
Source organism: Vicinamibacterales bacterium (assembly GCA_050250175.1). GTDB lineage: Bacteria > Acidobacteriota > Vicinamibacteria > Vicinamibacterales > CAVVIG01 > JBFWPD01. Next base: position 3,842 of record JBFWPD010000321.1, on the reverse strand, counting down.
TTACGAATCAGCAGGGCGAGATCTTCGTGGCCGAGGGGCATTCGAGCGCGCCGGGAGCCCACGCGCGCATTCTGAAGCTCGCGCCTGACGGCACCTTGATCAAAGTGATCGGACGCCGCGGCACCGGACCGGTCGAGTTCGATCAGCCGCACAGCCTGGCGTTCGACTCGCGCGGCCGGCTGTTTGTCGCGGATCGCGCCAACAACCGGATCCAGATCCTCGATCAGGAGGGCAACTTCATCGCGGCATGGTCGCAATTCAGCCGTCCGAGCGGGCTGTGGATCGACAGCAACGACATGCTTTACGTCGCAGACTCGGAATCCGGTTCGGTGAACCCCGCGCACGGCGCGTGGAAGCGTGGCATCCGGATCGGGAGCGTGAACGATGGCAAGGTGATCGCCTTCATCCCCGATCCGGTGGAGAAGGGGACCGGAACGCTTGCTGCCGAAGGCGTGGCTGTCGACAGGGAAGGAAACATCTACGGCGCGGAGGTCGGGCCTCGCGCGTTGAAGAAGTACGTGAGGAAGTAGCGGCGCGGTGGAGCGGGTAAACTGCCGAGCGGCGTGTTCAGGGGACACACGGACTCTTCCAGGGCCTCTGCTCAATAACTTAGCGTTGGCACGCTGGATGCACTTCGACACCCCAAGGGGGGACTGAACGTGAAAACCTCGACTACTCGCGCCACGAGCGCTTTCGCTACCGCGACTGTCGGACTGCTCATCGCAGTGACCGCAGTCGGCGGACAGACCAGAGTCACTGCGCCCGAGAACAAGTACTCGCCTGAAGAAGACGTGCAGTTGGGCCGGGAGGCCGCAGAGGAAGTTGAGGAGCAGCTGCCCATTCTTCGTGACGAGACCGTCACATCGGCGATGAACGCCATCGGCGAGCGTCTCGTCGCCGAGATTCCGGAAGAGTTCGATCACCCGGAGTTCGATTACAGCTTCAAGGTCGTCAACGTCAGCGACATCAACGCGTTCGCGCTGCCGGGCGGGCCGATGTACCTCAATCGCGGGATGATCGAGGCCGCCAGGACAGAAGGCGAAGTCGCGAGCGTGATCGCTCACGAGATGAGTCACGTAGCCCTTCGCCATGGCACGGCGCAGGCGACCAAGGCCACCCCGTATCAGATCGGTTCCGTGCTGGGTGCGATCCTCGGCTCCGTCATCGGCGGCAACGTCGGCAGCGTCGTGTCCGCCGGCACGCAGTTCGGGCTTGGCGCGGCCTTCCTCCGCTACGGCCGCGAGTACGAGCGGCAGGCCGACATCCTCGGTTCGCAGATCATGGCGGCGGCGGGGTACGACCCGATCGAGATGGCGAACATGTTCCGCACGATCGAGCGCGAGCAGGGCTCGGGCGGCCCGGAGTGGCTGAGCAGCCACCCGAACCCGGGGAACCGCACCGAGTACATCAGCCGTGAGGCCGAGATGCTCGACGTCCGGAACCCCGTGCGCGACACCGCGCGCTTCGAGCGCGTGCAGGAGCGGCTCGACCGTCTGGAAGATGCACCGACCACGGAAGAAGCGGCAAACGGCTCACGCCGCAGTTCCAGCTCCAACGATCGGCTCGATCCGGAAGCAGTGGATCGCCCATCGTCCCGGCTGGCCGTCTATTCGGATAACGACTACTTCCGTGTGAGCGTGCCGTCGAACTGGCGCGAGGTGTCGAGTGACGGCACGTCGGTCATCTTCGCGCCGGACGGCGCCTTCGGCAACTGGGAAGGCCGTGGAGTGTTCACGCACGGCGTTGAAGTCGGAATCGCACGCACGAATGCGTTCGACCTTCGTGAGGCGACAGAAGACTTCCTGGACGGTCTGTCCCGCGCGAATCCCGATCTGAGCAACCCGTCGGGCTATGACCGTGTGAACGTCGATGGCCGCCAGGGGTTGCACACGCAGCTGTCGAACAGGTCTGACGCGACGGGAGAGCAGGAGCGGATCGCGCTCTATACCGCGCTGACTGACAACGACGAACTGTTCTATGTGCTGGGTGTATCGCCCAGAACCGAGTTCGGGGAGTACGACGATGTATTCGCCCGTGTCGTGGAGTCGACGCAGATCAGATAGCCCGGTTGCGCGTGCCGCGGCCCACACGTAATCCTGAGGCCGCGGCGCGTCTCGTCCCTTCGACTATTTCTCGACCCCCAGCGCCCACCGAATCCCGCCGATCAGATGCGCCGCGAACACGGGATCGCTCCATGTGTCCGGCCGATGTCCGAGCGACGTGTAGAACGATCGGCCCTTGCCGTACTCGCGATACCAGGACTGCGGGTAGTCGCCGTCGGCTGTGAGGTGCGGCAGATCACGCAGGTCGGTCCTCTGCGTGTCGATGCTGAGCAGCACCTTCACGCGATCCCGTGAGAAGGCCATGGGAATCGGAAGCTCGCCGACGCCCGAGACGTTCTCTTTCGGATTCGCCGCATTCCAGACGCCCCGCCCGAACATGTAGTACTCCTCGACGAAGGGCCAGCTCGTGCCCAGGACTCGCGTCGCCGGGTGATTGGGATCCTCGACCTTGAGGACGACGAATCGCTTCGGGTTGGCATCGGTCGAGACAATCGAGCGCTGGTAGTACGCGCCCATCATCTCTCCGAACTCCGGGTAGTCGTAGAGCGTCACAGTTGCGCAGTGCACGCCGATGACGGCCTTGCCGTTCCTCACGAAGTCCGTGATGCTCTGCTTCTGTGCCTGCGTGATCGGAAGATTGCCGTTCGTGAAGAGCAGCAGCGCATCGAACTGATTCAGGTACCCGGGCGTGAGGAACGAGAAGTCCATCTTCGCCAGGTCTTCCGGCGACGTGCGGCCCGTCGTCTCTCGGCCGTCCGACTTGATGGTGACTTCGAAGCCGCCCATCCTCGCGATCTCGGGCAGTGCCTGCTCGGCGACGGCGACGCTCGCGTGCTTGGTCAGCGCCGCGTGTGTCAGGACGAGGACCTTCTTGCCTGTCGGTGGCCGATCGACCGCGAGCGTGGGTTGCTGCGCGAGAGGTCCAGTACTCAGTGCGAGTGCGAACGAGACGACGACGAGCGTCAGCCGTTTGAGGTGGGTCATGGCCTGGCGTCCTCGCAGGTTGGGGGTGACCGCCGAACGCCGCATTATTGCCCGCTCCGGGCGTGTGTCAAGCGACGAGGACGGCCAGTTCCTGCCGTCGTCCGTCTAATTGACTGTGCGCCGGACAGAGCGTTGCACGAAGGAGTCTGTGACATGAGGACAGGTACTGTGGCTGCGGCCACGCTGGTTGTCATCGCCGCCGTGTCCGGCCAGGCGTTCGCGCAGAACGAGCACGCAATCGAGCCAGGGAAGGTCGAGATCACGCCGTACGTATCGATGGGGTCTCCTGGCGCCTCGCGGATCGGCACGGCCATCACGTTTCCTGTAACGTCGAGTGTCGCCCTCGAAGCCGAGGTGGGATACCGGCGCGGCGAGGGCAACATTCACGCCCTCAGTTCGAGTCTCAACGGCCTGTACTTCACGCCGCGGCTCGGTCGTCTTTTCCCCTACGTCGCCGGCGGCATCGGCCTCGAGGAGTACGGCTCGCCTGTCGTCCTTCCAGGCGTGCCCGGGATTCTGACGCGTCCGGGGCTCCGGCTCACGATGAATGCCGGTGGAGGCATCAAGGTCCCCATGTCGGACAAGCTGGGGTTCAGGACGGACGCACGCTGGTTCAAATCAGCAGGCCGCCAGGGCGCTGAACACTGGCGAGTGAACCAGGGCATCACGTTCTAGAGCGTTTTTCACTTGTACTCAGTACGCGGCCATGGTACTCCTCTGGCCCAGGAGGTGTGGATGGCCGCGGCCTATTCGATGGACCTGCGGACGCGTGTGCTGCGGGATGCGGATGCCGGT
>JBFWPD010000320.1:0-5222 GCA_050250175.1 Vicinamibacterales bacterium | reverse complement strand
GGCGGACTCGCGATTGCCGCGGCCCGTGGAGTGGAGGGCCTGCCACCGGCAGGCGATCCGTGGATCCTCTATCCCTTCACGCCTGCCTCGGGGGAGCGGTGGGTGCCGGTCGCGTGGATTGCGCTCGGCCTGGTGGGAGCGATCGTGCAGCTGGCGACGGCGAACAGGAAGAAGAAGAAAGCTTGAGGACGCTTAGGGGTCCTCAGGTCCTCGGGTTCTACAGGTGCTTGGGGCGAGTGGTAGCGGATCACCAATCTCCAATCTTCAATCTGCAATTTTCAATGTAATGGAGGCAACGATGACATTTTCACGGCACGTCGAGGTGGACTGGAGCGGCCCGATCATGGAGGGCAAGGGCAGCGCAAAGGCTGGCTCTGGAGCGTTCGATCTTCCTGTGACGTTTCCTTCCCGTATCGGTGAATCCGCAGGGAAGACGAGCCCGGAAGAGCTCATGGCCGCGGCGCATGCCGCCTGCTTCGCCATGGCGCTGAACGCGACCCTCGGCCGCAAGGGCGGATCCGCCGACCGCACCGTGGTCACCGCGACCGTGACGGCGAATCGTGGCGACTCCGGCATCAAGATCGAGTCGTCGGCGCTGAAAGTCGTCGCGCACGGCCTGAAGGGCATCTCGGCCTCCGATTTTCCCGAAGTCGCGAAGCAGGCCGAAGCCGGCTGCCCGGTATCGAACGCCTATCGCGGCTCGCTCACGATCACGCTGGACGCGAGCGTCGTCTGACACCTGCGCCATGGCGTTCAGCCAGGCTCTGAGCACATGCGTGGCGATTGTCTCCCGTACTCCTTCGCAGCCATCACCTGGGGAAGAGTAGAGGCCGTCGCCCGCGTGTGCCCCTCTCTCCAAACTCAGCCATAGTCGTGTCGAGCAGGCGTGAGCACGTCACGCCTTCGCACCAGCGGACCGGCTACAATCAGCGGCGGCTCACTGCCGGAGGACCCATGAAGCGCCTGATTGCGTGTGCGGCCACGATCGCGTCGATCGCCGTGTTGGCCCCCTTGACCACTGTCCTGCGCGCGGACGTCAAGACGCGGGAGAAGGTTGTCGTCCGGTTCGAGGGCTTCATCGGCGGGCTGATGAACCGCGCCTTTGGCGGCAACGACGGCATCACGTCGACCGTCGCCGTGAAGGGGAACCGCATGGCCCGGACGATCGACAACCGGGTCGAGATCATCGACCTCTCCGAGGAGCGGGTCTACAACGTCAACACGAGAAATCGCGAGTACACCGTGAAGACGTTCGCCGAGATCCGTAAAGAGATGGAGGAGGCGCGCGCCAATCTCGAGAAGCAGCGGACTGAGATGAGCGCCGAGGATCGGCAGGCGCTCGAAGCGGCCGGCAAGCAGATGGAGTACGACGTGAACGTCCGCGAGACCGGACAGACGCGCACGCTTGCGGGTCAGCAGACGCGCGAGGTCGTTGTGACGGTGGCGATGCGCGGGCGCGGGCAGACTATCGAGGAGAGCGGCGGGATGGTCGCCACCAACACGATGTGGCTGGCCCCCAAGGTGGCGGCGCTCGACGAGCTGTTTCAGTTTCAGATGAAGTACTTCCGCGCGGTGTTCGGCAGCGATTTCGCGGGCCTCAACCTCCAGGCGATGAATGCCATGTCGGCGATGCTCCCGGGCATCGGCACGCTGGCCACGCGGCTCGCCGAGGAGCAGGCGAAGCTCGCAGGCACGCCGGTCTCGCTGACGATGATGTTCGAGACCGTGCGGAGCAACGAGCAGATGAAGGCTGGGGGTCAGCAGTCGGGCGGTGGCGGAATCGGCGGCGCGATCGCCGGCCGGCTCATGCGCCGCAATGCGCCGCAGCAGCGTTCAACGGCGATGACGACCAGCACCGAGATCCAGTCGATTGATACGGTGGTTGCTGACACCGACGTCACCATTCCGGCCAACTTCAAGCTCGACAACTGACTTGCGCGCCTTGCGGCAGGCAGAGCCTTGTGCCCTGCCTGTCGTTCCTCGAGGCACGTTCATTGCGATCTCCACTGCGATGTCGCAGATGGATGTGCCGGACATGACGGGAATCGAGCGTGTCTCGGAACTCATCCAGGGCCGGACTCCTCACGGAAATCGGGGAGGGCCTTCGCCGCCATCTCGAAGATCATCGCCGCACGCACCGGTAAATCAGCCGATCCGTCTCGGGAGGAGCCCATGCCCTACATCACGACGAACGACGGAGTGAAGCTGTACGCAAAGGATTGGGGAACGGGCCGCCCGGTCATCATGATGCACGGCTGGCCACTGTCTTCCGACACCTTCGATGACCTGTCCGCGGCGATTGCGGACGCCGGCATGCGGGCCATCGCGTACGACCGGCGGGGATTCGGCCGATCCGATCAGCCGTGGGACGGTTACGACTACGACACGTTGTCGGACGATCTGTCTGCGGTCGTCGAGCACGTGCAGGCCAGGGACGCGACGATTCTCGGCTTCTCGATGGGCGGCGGCGAGGTGGCGCGCTACATGTCGCGTCACAGTGGACGCGGCGTGAAGCAGGCGGTGCTCATTGCTTCCGTCGTGCCGTTCATGCTCAAGACTCCCGACAATCCCAAGGGCGTTGATCAGAGTGTCTTCGACGGAATGGGTCAGACGATCGCCGCCGATCGGGCGAAGTTCTGGAGCGGGTTCTTCAAGGACTTCTACGGCGTAGGCACAATCTCGCGGCCGGTGAGCGACGAAGTGATCGACTGGTCGCGCACCATGGCCATGCAGGCGAGCGCAAAGGCCACGCTCGCGTGTGCGAAGGCGTTCTCGACGACCGACTTCCGGCAGGATCTCCGCTCGTTCAAGGTGCCCACGCTCGTCATCCATGGCGGCGGCGACAAGATCGTGCCCATCGAGACCTCCTCCCGTCAGGCGGCCGCGGGCATCGCCGGCAGCACGCTCGTCGAGTACGACGATGCGCCGCATGGTCTCCTTGCATCGCACAAGGCGCGCATCGCCGGAGACGTTCTCGCGTTCCTGCGCGCCTGACGGTGTCGTGACGCGGACCCGCGGCGGGATCTGCGGCTCAGCGCGGCCAGTACATGATGATCGCCATCCCGGCCAGGGCGACGGCGGCGCCGGCGAGGTCCGCCCCGTCCGGCCGGTTGCCGTCCACGATCGCTCCCCAGATCAGAGACAGCGCGATGAACGCGCCTCCGTACGCGGCGTAGACGCGGCCGAAGTGCGCGGGCTGATAGGTCGGGACGATTCCGTAGAGCAGGAGCGCGACGGCGCCTGCGAGTGCAAAGGGCCACGCGGCGCCGTTCCGCCAGTACTGCCAGACCAGCCAGCCGCCGCCGATTTCGCAGAGACCGGCGATCACGAAGAGGGACACGGATTGAACGAATGGCGGCATGGTGTCTCGATGATGCTTGATGGTAGGCGGTCAGCGCTGGCGCTTCTTCGCCGTCTTTCTCTTGGCCTTCATCCGCTCGGCGATTTCCTTCGCGCGGAACTTCGCGATGCGCGCAATGAGGCGCGCAGGCACCGGCGCGTCGAGCGGGAAGCGGATCGTGCCCTTGCCGCTCGCTTCGTATGGCGCGAGCTCTTCGGCGAACTCCCTCGCGAGTCGCGCGGTCGCTGGGTAGAGGGAGTAATGGCTCTTCCAGCCGGCGAAGTAGAGGACGATACGCCCCTGCAGTCTGAAGGCGGGGATCTGGTACGAGATGACTTCCTCGGCGTCGGGCAGGGCGGTCCGGATTGCCTTCCGGACGGCTTTGAGTGCCGGCTGCGCGGCTCCGGGCTGTCCGGCGATGTATTCAGTGACGTCGGGATTGTTTCTGGGCATCGGTCATTCCGGTCGTGCCCTATCCTTGCACACGGCTGCGCGTCGTTGACGCTGCCGTTGGCCCTGCGGTACCATCACTTCTTCGGTTCGCCGCGAAGGGGCGGGCCGAGCGACTCCCACCTCATTCCTCAGTAGCTCAACGGCAGAGCATCCGGCTGTTAACCGGAGGGTTGCTGGTTCGAATCCAGCCTGAGGAGCCAATCTTTTCAATGGATTAGCGGCGCCTCGGATTCCGTTTTCTGAACAATTCTGAACAATTCGGATCCGACTCGATCGGCGGCGGCCCGCGCCGCGCCGTCGAGTACCTGCGTGTAGACGTTCATCGTGGTGTCCACCTTGGTGTGGCCCATGATTTGGGCGACAACCTTGGCCGGAACGCCCTTGTCATGCGCCCACGAGGAGTAGGTCCGTCGGAACGTCAACCATGTCGCGCGGGGGAGATCCGCCGCCGCACAGGCCGGCCAGATCCACCGCCGCAACACGTTGTTGGGGGCGATCGGTTTGCCGGACACGGTCGAGAAGACCAGCTCATGAGCGGCCGTCTTCTTGGCCCGCGCCTTCCACGCCACGACTAGCTGCAGCGCCGCCTCTGGGAGTGGGACCGTCCGTAGACCCGCCCTGGTCTTCGGATCATCGAACACCCCTTCGTAAACGGCCGCACGCACTTGGATGCTGCGATTCGCCTCATCCACGTCGGCCCAACGCAACGCGAACAGCTCCCCGCGCCGCAGCCCCGTCAGCAACGCCAGCCCCACCAGCGTCCGCGGCAGCAGCCACGGCAACTGCCCGGTCAACGCCGTCGCCTGGTCCACCGTGAGCGCCCACTTGGGGCGGACCGTCTTCAGCCGCGGCATCTCGACGCCGTGCGCGGGGTTCGCCTGAAGGTGCCCCCACTTCACGGCCGACCGAAGAATCGCGCTCAACACATCGTGAATGTGATCGATCGATTTCGGCGCATAGCCCGCCTTGATCAGATGCGTCACATACGTTTGGATCGCCGGCGTCGTCACGTCGCACAAGGCCAGCATCCCAAATCGAGGAATCAGGTGCTTCTCCATGATGTGTCGATGATTCTTCTGCGTCGAGTGTTTGTACTTGGTCGGGAGGACGTCGACCTCCCACTGTCGCGCCAGCGTCTGAAAGGACACGCGAGATCGCGTCGGCTTGTCCCCGCTGCCAGACTCGGCGACTTTCCGCCGGAGGATTTCGGCCGCCTCCGCGCGGGGCATGGTGCCGAGCGCTTCGTATCGGAGTCGCTTCTTGATCGTGCCGTCAGGAGCAATCTCCAGCTCTCGCCAGCGGATCGCCCATCCCCTCCCTTCTTTGAACAGAGAACCACTACCGTACTGTCGTTTCCTGCGAGCCATACGAGAACAATCCTTTCTTCCCGTTGGCTCTTCGTGCCCGAGTAGCTCGGCACCCATTGTAA
>JBFWPD010000319.1:0-5238 GCA_050250175.1 Vicinamibacterales bacterium | reverse complement strand
CGGTGGGGGCGGTGGCGGCGCGGCCGCTGCGGCTGACGGCGGTGGAGCAGGCGGTGGCGGGCCGGGCGCGGACCGAAGAGACGGCGGAGCTGGCGGGGACGCTGGCCGTCGCCGGGACGCAGCCGCTGCGCTACAACGGCTACAAGATCCCGCTGATGAAGAACCTGGTCAAGCGCGCCATCCGGGGCGGGCCGCTGACCGCGACGACCTAGGGAGAAGGGCTCATGGACTTTCTGACGTGGGGACGCAACCCCTGGGGACAACAGATCCTGACGCATGTCTCGTGGGACCTGCTGTGGGCGTCTCTCTTTGCCGGGATCATGTTCCTCGTGGCGCACGCCAGCTACATGGTGCTCTCTGCGCACCACAAGCGGGGCGCGGCAGAGACTGACGCGCTCGAGGCCGTCAATAGAGACCTGCCGGAGCGGATCGAGCGGCACTCATTCGTCGCCCGCGCGTTCCACTGGATCATGGCCGCGTCGATGTTCACGCTGCTAACGACAGCGTTCTTCCCCATCGTCGGCCTCAGGTTCCCCTGGGTCACGTGGCACTGGATGGCGGGGATGGTCCTGACGGCGTCGATCATCTATCACATCGTCCATGCGACCTTCTGGCTCGACTTCTGGTCGATCTGGGTGGGTCCGAAGGACATCCCGGAGCTGCGTGCCGAGATCATGCGCGAGCTCGGGCGTGATGTGGAGTACCCGAAGCCGGCGAAGTATCCGCTCGGCAATCGGCTGTATCACCTGGCCATCGTGGTGGTGGGGTTCACCGCGGTCATCAGCGGGCTGCTCATGATGCCGCGCGTGCGCACGCCCTTCTTCACGCGCGATCCGTACATCCTGAGCGACGCCGCGTGGGGCACGACCTACGTGCTTCACGGCCTCGCGGGCGTCGGCCTCGTGGGTCTGACCATCGCGCACGTCTACTTCGCGGTGCGGCCCGAGAAGTGGTGGATCACGAAGGGCATGATTTTCGGCTGGGTCAGCCGCAGGAATTATCTCGAGCACCACGATCCCAAGCGGTGGAACGTCCGCAGTGGCCAGAAGGCGCCGGCGGGCCGGTGAGCACGACCGCCGCGAACGCTCCGGGAAGCCTCGACGATGCCCGCGTCGAGTTGAACCGGCGCTGCAACTCGATCGAGGAATGTTACGAGTTCATGCTGGCGTATGCCGCCCAGGGTCTGGCGAGCGATGCGAACAACAGCCAGGTCCGCGAGTTTCTCGGGCGCTGTGATTCCTCGCTGACCGGTCTCGCTGAATTCCTGTCCGGATTCATCGCTGGCACGGGCGCGGAGATGGGCCCGTACCGCGCGTTCATGGGCGTGATCGAGCGCGACGCGCGCGATGCACAGGCCGCGGTGCAGATGGTACTTGCACAGGCGGCAATCAGTTCACAGCTCGTGGACAATCTGAACGCGTCGATTCACCTCAGAGCCTTGCTCACGGATCTCTTCCTGATCGACGAGGTTCTGAGAGTGCACCGCAGGCAGGCTTGAGGCGGTGCACGGCAGAATTAGGAATTAGGAATTGGGAATTAGGAATGGACGAGGAGTGGAGTGTGACGTTCTCCATTCCGGCATTGCATTTCATTCCCCCATTTCATTCCTGATTCCCGATTCTCAATTCCCAATCTCTGTTCTCGCTCTCTGCCCCTGTCCGTGAATCTCCTGGCCGCGCTCCGTTCAGGGACGTCCGTTGTCGCCGCGGAGCTCCGGCCGCCGCGTGCCGAGCTCGAGAGCGGTGAAGGCATGGACGCGTGGATCGACATCTATCACGCAGTCCGGCGGCTGACCCGGCAGGGGACGCCGGTCTTCCTCACTGACAGCGCGGTGGGCGCGCAGGAGGAAGACAATCTGCGCCATCTGATCACGAACCTGGGCCACGACGTTCCTCGCGAACGGATCGTGCCGTTCCTGACGACCAAGCACCCTGTCGAGTTCTGCCTGTCGTACGCGGAGCGCGCGCGGCAGAACGGCTTTCCCGCGCTCGTCGTGCTGGGAGGCGACAGCAAGATTGGTCCGCCGAGATGTGTGCCGCACGCGTGGGAGCTGCGGCGGATGATCCGTGAGCGCGAGCGCGATCTGATCCTTGGCGGCTGGGCGAATCCGCACGCGGATCCCGAAAGACAGGCCGAGTACCTCGCCGCGGACGAATTCACCGCAGAGTTCTTCCTGACACAGGTCGTCAGCCACCACCACGTGGATACCGTCGCGCGCTTCGTGCGACGGACCGAGCAGCTCGGCATTCCCGGCGTGTTCGGCGTGTTCTTCTATCGAAGCGCCAACCCGCGGACGCTCGAGGCGTTGCGCGGATTCATTCCGGTGCCGGCGGAGGAACTGACGCGAGAATTCGCGGACGGCGCGACGGCTGAAGAGGTGTGTGCACGTACCATCAGGACGCTGATTGACGCCGGTGCGCGCCACTTCTACATCAGCAATCTGCCAGGCCGTGGGGCCGCCGCGCTGCTCCCGGTCATTCTGTCGAAAGCCGGCATCGTGCTGCCGCCGGCTGTTCTCTGAAGGACGTCCATTGGCGGCCCCGCCGCCTTCAAGAGCGCTTCAGGCCGTCCTGCGATCAGCGTGGACGTTTGCGGCGCCGCCGGGATTCGTACGATGGATCGGAAAGGTGTTCGACCAGCGCCTCGAGCGAATCCGCGGCCTGGCGGACGACCTGGATCTGACGCTGCGAGATGCGGTAGTCGCTGATGGCGGTTGATTTCGACTCGGCATCTGCGAGCAGTCCCGACATGCTGATGCCGAGCGCGTTTGCAAGGCGGGCCAGCGTTTCGAGAGTCGGGTTGCCGGTACCGCGCTCAACTTCGCCGATGAACTTGTAGCTCAGACCGGATCGCTCGGCGAGCTGCTCCTGCGTGAGATGGCGCCGGTGCCGCCACGCGCGGAGCGCAGCGCCGAACCGCGCGCGGACGTCTTGCAACGAAGCCCTCCCAGGGCGGAATTATGAAAGGCACACGGAAGGGATAAACCCGGCATAGGTGGTAGAGCCCGACCATAACGACGTGTATAGGTGTTGTCGTTCGGCCGGGTGCGCCACGGACGCTCGGAGTGAACCGGGCCGTTGCGCGTGTCGCTGACGGGCTTCAGGTCAGGGGCCGTCGGTCGAGATCCGGCAGCTCGACACCGAGCCGCGCGGGGAATCGCGCTCCGATTGGCGCGCCGTCAACAGCCAGCTGCTGACGATTCCAGCCGAGATGCGCACGCGTTGCTTCTTCTGCTGCGCAGAGGCATTACGGACGGCAAGTCGATCATTTGAGGTGGCGTCCGCCATCCACGCGGACCGTTTCTCCCGTGATGAAGTCGCTCTCGACGAACATCAGCACGGTCTTCACGAGCTCCTCTTCGCCACCCCAGCGTCCGAGCGGCGTTGCATCTTCGACGGCCTTGCGTTCCTCGTCGCTGGTCGACGGTGGCGCGAGAATCGGTCCGGGCGCCACGGCATTCACGAGAATCTGGTCGGAGGCGAGCTCCAGGGCGAGCGCCTCGGTGAGAGCGATGACACCGGCCTTGGCCACGTAGTACGGGAGATATCCCCGGTATCTTGGTCGTCCGCTTCGCGCGACCCAGTCGCCGAAGTTGACGATCCTGCCGCCGCCGCGCCGCCGCATGACCTGCGCTGCCGCATGGGCACAAAGGAACGTTGCCCGGAGATCGACGGCAAGCGCAGCGTCCCAGTCGCCTGCGGTCAGCGTCTCGAGCGGCTTCCGGACGTAGTTCGAGGCCATGTTGACCAGCACATCGATGCCGCCCAGTCCCTCGTCGACCCGCGCGGCGAGCGAAGCGCAAGCAGCGGGGTCCGTCAGGTCGGCGTGGAGAACCAACGCCCGCCTCCCATGGCCCGCGACTGTCTTTGCAGCCTCCTCCGCCTCCGCTCGCGACCGTCCATAGCTCAGGGCCACGTCCGCCCCGCGCGTGGCCAGTGCCGAGGCAAGGGCCAGGCCCATGCGTTTGCCGCCAGTAATCAACGCAACCTTGCCGGAGAGGTTCATAGGGAATTGAAGATTGAAGATTGAAGATTTAAGGTTGAAGATTGAGGCAAAAAATTTGGGATTGCAGACCGTAGACGATTGACTGAAGATTCAGCGACGTGCCTCCTCGCCTAATCTTCAATCTTAAATCTTCAATCTTCAATGAATATGACTGAGCGCATTGGATTCATCGGACTGGGTGTGATGGGAAAGCCGATGGCTGGCCATCTGCTCGCCAAAGGCCACGGCGTCGTCGTGCACAACCGGAGCCGCGAGGCGGTGGATGCGCTCGTCGAGGCTGGAGCCAAGGCTGGTGAGTCGCCCGCCGATGTGGCCCGCCAGTCCACGATCGTGATCACGATGGTGCCGGATACGCCCGATGTGAAGGCTGTCGTGGCGGGCCGTGATGGCGTGCTCGACGGCCTTGCGCCGAAATCTCTCGTGATCGACATGAGCAGTATCTCGCCCGTTGAGACGAGATCCCTCGCGAAGCAGATCGCGGCGAAAGGCAGCGCCATGCTCGATGCGCCCGTGAGCGGCGGAGAGGTTGGCGCGAAGAACGCGACGCTGTCGATCATGGTGGGCGGCGACGCCGCATCATTCGAGCGCGCGCGTCCAATCTTCGAGTGCATGGGACAGGCCGACCGCATCATCCATGTCGGCGAGGAACCCGGCTCCGGTCAGATCTGCAAGATCTGCAATCAGGTGGCGATCGCCGGCACGCTGGCCGGAGTCAGCGAGGCCTTCGCGCTCGCGCGGAAGGCGGGTGTTGATCCAGCGCGCGTCAGAACTGCGCTGATGGGCGGTCTCGCGACCAGCCGCATTCTCGACCTGTACGGCGAGCGCATCCTGAACGGGAACTTCGCGCCGGGATTCCGCACTCGCCTCTACCAGAAGGACCTGCGCCTCGCAAACGAAGCAGCTTCGGCCTACGGCGTGCCGATGGGTGCGGCAGCGCTCATGTCGCAGCTGGTTGACGAGCTGATGGCCAGGGGCGGGGGAGAGCTCGACAACTCCGCTGTCGCGACGGTGCTGTTCGACAAGGCGGGGATCAAGTAGGGCGGGAGGGGCAGGAAAGGCGGGTAGGGCGGGAAAGGCGGGAGGGGCAGGAAGGGCGGGTAGGGCGGGAAAGGCGGGAGGGGCAGGAGGGAATCTAGAGCGTTTTTCACTTGTACTCAGTACGCGGCCATGGTACTCCTCTGGCCCAGGAGGTGTGGATGGCCGCGGCCTATTCGATGGACCTGCGGACGCGTG